>CALFAM010000032.1 GCA_937948815.1 uncultured bacterium | reverse complement strand
CAGCGCCTTGTCATGGCTCCGAAGGGGCGAAAGGCCCACTTTCGGAGCCCACCGCTAAACGTCCGAGCACCCTTGGGTTCTTTACCTCTGTGCCACTGGCGTTGGGCAGACCAGCACCAGCAACAACCCGTGAGGCTCGAGAAATGCGATTCAACTCCGTACGAATGCTCGTGTTGGTAGCGGCCAGTGCCACGATGGCGACTGCGACCTGGGCGTCGGAGACGCAGAAACTGTTCGCTTCAGATGGTGAGGTCGAGGACAACTTCGGCCGCCTGGGCGCGAGTGTCAGCGGCGACACGATCGCGATCGCCGAGTTGGAAGACGATGATGCTTGCGTGCCAGCCAATGTGGACTGCAACTCGGGCGCGATCTATATCTTTCAGCGCGACGGCGCTGGGGTCTGGCAGGAAGCTCGAAAGCTCGTGGCTTCCGACAGCGCGGAGAACCGCAATTTCGGCAACGCGGTCGGAATCAGCGGTGACACCGTAGTGGGCGGGGCGACGAGCGCGGGCCTGGACCCGGGTGCGGCCTATGTGTTCTACCGAGATCAAGGTGGCATGGACAACTGGGGCGAGGTCAAGAAAATCACCGCATCGGATGGCGCCAACTTCGACCGCTTCGGGGGCACCAACACCGTGTCGATTCAAAACGACACGCTCGTGGTGGGCGCAAAATCACACAACCATACCGATATCGATGACTCTGGCGCCGCCTATGTGTTCTACCGAGATCAAGGTGGCATGGACAACTGGGGGGAGGTCAAGAAGATCACCGCATCGGATGCTTCCAGTGACGCATTCTTCGGAACGACATCGCTCGATGGCGACACACTCCTCGCAGGGGCTGTCGGCGATGAATCCCTCACCGGCGCGGCCTACATCTTCTACCGAGATCGCGGTGGCGCGGACAACTGGGGCGAGGTCCGAAAGCTGGTCGCATCCGATGGCGTCCCCGAGGATTGGTTCGGCGATACCGTGGCAGTCGACGGTGATGTCGCGGTCGTCGGAGCCCGTATGGCACCCGCGGATCTCGAAGTGGGTGCGGCCTATCTCTTCGGCCGGAACGTCGGCGGTGCAGACAACTGGGGTGAGATCACAAAGCTCGTGGCGCCGGGCGGCGAAGAGGGTGACCGTTTTGGGACATGCGTGGCCATTGCGCAAGACCGCGTCGTCATCTCGGCGAGCGGAGACGACGATGGTGGCTCTGCCACGGGGGCTTTGTATCTCTTCGAGCGGAACGTGGGCGGCCCTGACAATTGGGGTTTCGTCACCAAGCTCACCGCCTCGGATGCAGAGCCTCTCGATCTCTTGGGAGGATTCTGCGGAATGTCTTTCGACACGCTCGTCGCCAGTGCGGGTGGCCACAGTGCTGGCGCGGCGGAATCCGGCGCAGCCTACGTCTTTGACCTCGAACGCCTCGTCTTTGCGGACGGCTTCGAGTCGGGCGACCTCTCGGCCTGGAGCCAGGTCATTCCAGGCACCCCGTAGCCCCGGGCACCCAGCAGAGAACGAGCGTACTGGCATCGATCGAGGCCGGCAGCCGTGTGGCCGCCTGGCCGCCTACGGCTCGGTGCGCCAGCGGAGCATGGCGAGTCCGAGGACGACGAGGATGCTGGTGAGGATGGCCAGGCCGCTGCCGCCGAAGGGCGAGGTGGCCGTGGCGCCGAGGATGAGGCTTTCGCTCGCCCATGGCTCGCGATCGGCTGTGTCATGGTCGGCGCCGTCGAAGAGGCTGTTTCCGACCCAGGCAGGTCGGGTCGTCTCGCAGTCTTCGGGTGTCGGGCAAGGGAAGCCGAGAACGTGGTGACCCCGAGGGCTTCCGCTCGCCGGGAGAAGCCCCGAATTGGCTGGGCCCGGAAGGATCGGGTCGCCGGTAACGTCGTCGAAGAGCCCTTCTGTGGCTCCAGCAAGGAGATCCGCCGTCAGCCGAGCCGAAACGGGGTCGGGTTGAGCTGCCAAGCGCTCGGTCGACGCAAACAGGATCGAGGGCAGCAAGATAATGAGCGGCAGACCAATGAGCGGCAAAACTCTGCTGACAAGCATGACGTCCTCCTGAAATCAGACGGCCCAGTCGGGGCTCAAGACGCGATGCCATCGTAGCATATGGCTACCCGAGCGTTTCCTGGGCCGTGGTAGCCTCCCGCGCCATGCGACTCGGCAACCTCGATCTCAACCTCGTTGGTGACGGCACCTTTCGCCTCGATGGTGGCGCCATGTTCGGCGTCGTGCCCAAGGTTCTGTGGGAGCGCAAGAAGCCCGCGGACGATCGCAATCGCATCGAGATGGCGAGCAATAGCCTGCTGGTTGCCCACGGCGACGACCTCGTCTTGATCGACACCGGCATTGGCGACAAGAACGACGAACGCTTTCGCGACCTCTTCGGGCTCGGCGCCGACGCGGTGCGGTTGCCCGAGCAGATCCGCGCCGCGGGCTATGCGCCTGAGGACGTCACCCACGTCGTGCTCACCCACCTGCACTTCGACCACTGCGGCTGGAACGCGCGCGAGACGCCTTCTGGCAATCTCGTGCCGACCTTTCCGAAGGCGCGCTACTGGCTGGCGCGCGGCGAGGTCGAGCACGCACGCGCGCCGAATGCCCGCGACGCGGCGAGCTACGATCCGCGCAACTGGGAACCCTTGTTCGATGCCGGACAGGTCGAGCTCTTCGACGACGAGGCCGCGCCGATCGCTGGCGTGCGCGCGATCCGTGCCGCCGGCCACAATGCCGACATGTGCATCGTGCGACTGGACGGCGGTGGCCCCGATCAGCAGGCAATCTTCCTCGCCGACCTGGTGCCCACGGTCGCCCACGTGCCCGTTCCCTGGGTGATGGGATTCGACCTCTTCCCGCTCCAGACCATGGAGAACAAGACCCACTGGCTGCAGCAGGCAGCCGCGGGTCAATGGCTGTGCATCTTCCAGCACGAGTCTGAGACGCCCGTCGGCCGATTGGTCGAAGAGCGCCCGGGACGCTACCGCGCGGTTCCCGAGACGGACGTGCCCTGATAAGTTTCGCCGGTAGGCCCTTCGCGCTCGGCCCGGTGCGCACCGCACCCCGGGCACTTCCCGTCCCGCGCGACTCGGTTTCGGCCGGGAGTTCGGCCGCAGGAGAACCTCTTCGTGAGCTACGAATACGATCTGATCATCATTGGTAGCGGTCCCGGTGGCTACGTCGCTGCCATTCGCGCCGCCCAGCTCGGTCTCAAGACCGTCGTCGTCGAGAAGGACGCTGCTTTCGGTGGCACCTGTCTGCACCGCGGCTGCATTCCGACCAAGGCCCTGCTCCATACCGCGGACATGCTCGACCGCATCCGCGAAGCCGAGAAGATCGGCATCGACACTTCGGCACCTACCCTCGATCTCGCCAAGGCCCACGCCTACAAAGATGGTGTGGTCGCCAAGAATGCCAAGGGTGTGGCCTACCTGCTGCGCAAGAACGGCGTCGAGACTGTCCATGGCCTCGGCCGTCTCGCCGACCCCAACACCGTCACGGTCACGCCACCCGACGATTCGGCAGACGGTCGCGACAGCGAACCGCGATCGCTCACCGCGCGCTTCATTCTGCTCGCCACCGGATCGGTGCCGCGCGAAGTACCGTTCGCGCCCTCGGACGGCGTGCGCATCCTGCACTCCGACCACGCGCTCCAGCTACCCGCGGTCCCCGAGTCGGTGGCCGTGCTCGGTGCCGGCGCGGTCGGCTGCGAATTTGCGTCGATACTCGCCTCCTTCGGCGCCAAGGTGACCCTCATCGAGCTGCTGCCCCGCCTGCTGCCTCTCGAAGA
>CALFAM010000031.1 GCA_937948815.1 uncultured bacterium | reverse complement strand
GCTGGGTAGAACGAGATGCTGGATACTTCGGCGTCGCGGTAGATCGACGCACCGTTCCAGGTCACGCCGAATGCTTGGGCGCCGTCTTCGATCAGGTGAACCGCATGGTCCCGGCAGAGTGACCGAATGCGATCGAGTTGGGCCGAGCCCCAGCCGTAGAGGTGCACGAGCATCACCGCCTTGGGCGCGAACCGTTCGATCGCCCCGGCAAGCAGGTCGGCATCCATCTGCAAGTCGGTCGGGTCGATGTCGACGGTGACCACGCGGGCGCCGACGTTGACCACCGCCTCGAAGGAGGCCCAGAACGTGGCGTCGGGGATGATCACGACGTCGCCCGGACCGACGCCGACCGCACGCAGGGCGAGCTGGAGGGCGTCGGTGCCGTTGGCGCATCCGACGGTGGTGCCGACTTCCAAGATCTCGGTCACACGAGCCTCGAGCTCGGCGACCGGCGGCCCGCCGACGAATTGCGTGTTTTCGCTCAGATGGCGGCAGGTATCAGCCCAACGGTCGAGGAAACCGGGTTCGAAACGCTTGAGGTCGATAAAAGGTACGCCCATGCGCGTATTGTTTCAGGGGAGGGCTGTCCCAGCCCCCCCTCGACCGAAAAAACGTCGTTTTTCGGTCTCACCCCCCAATGTCGGCTTCGCCGGCTCGCGCCTTCGGCTCTCGCGTCTCGTTGAGCTGAGTGTCGGCTTTGCTGGCTCGCGCCTTCGGCTCTCGCGTCTCGTTGGGCTGAGTGTCGGCTTCGCCGGCTCGCGCCTTTGGCGCTCGCTTTCCGTTCTTTGAGGCACGCGGCTCCGCTGATACGCGCTTTGGGAGGCACGCGCTTTGTGCGCTCGCTCCGCGCTTTTCTCGGCGTTTGGCTTCGTTACCAGGCGAGATGGATTTCGGTTCGGTACCAATCCATCGGCCGGCATAGATCCGGCCGCTACACCATCTGTGGATGCCCAACTAACCGGTGTAGTGGAGCACCTGTGGACGCCGCCGTTGCAGGGTGCGATGGGGTTGCGGGCCCGTGGCTCGGCATCGTTGGCTTATGGCCCTGGCTGCCGGGAAATGCTGGTGCGTGTCAGGCTCAGTCTATGGCGTCACGGACCGGTCGTGGCTGGCTGGCTCGGGTCGTTGGGATCGGGTTGGAGGATGTCCGGTGGGCCCTGTACCCAGGCGCCGTCGACCAGGACGAGGTCGACGATGAAGGGGCTCTCGCCGGCTTCTGGCGGCTTCTCTCGGTACGTGCCGTCTTTGCCTGGGGAGCGAAGGGTGTAGGAGACGCCTTTGCTGTCGACCGCGATTTCGAGTGGCTGCTCCCAGCCGTCGCGAGTGGGTACTTGCTTGATGAAGCGGGGCTCGATCTCCGGCCGGAGGGCGGCGACGGTCTTGACGATCGGGTAGTGGCTCTTTTCGACGGCGTAGCGTTCGAGGGCGCTGGCCAGGGTGCGCATGTCGGCGATGGTGGCGCTTTGACGGCTGCGGTTCATGGCTTCGAGAAGGTTGGGCAGGGCAATGCTGACCAACATGGCCATGATCGCCAGCACGACGATCAGCTCGAGTAGGTTGAATCCTCGGGTTCCTCGCATGTTTCCTCCGGCTCGCAACGCGAGCTCGTTCTCCAGCTCGCATCGCGAGCGGGTGGTTCCGGCTCGCATGGCGAGCCATGAGTGGGGGAGCGAGGCGTGCCGGGATCCCTTGGCGACGCTCGTACGTTCCTACGGCTCCGAACGGGCAACTGTCCATTTCGCTCTTGCTACGATGCATGTATGAGGAAACGACTGTGGTCCATGGTGGGGGGCGTTGCCCTGATACTCGTCTTGATCGGCTGCGCCGCGCCGGGTGACGGGGCAGCGGATGTGCCTTCCGAAGAAACGAAGGCTGCGGACACCGAATCGTCAGCTGCGGTCGAGGCCCCGGGTGGCGAGACGGCCGTTCCGTTCTTGCGGGTCCTCGGCACGGCGCAGGACGGCGGATTCCCGCACGCTGCATGTGAGCATCCGCTTTGTCGTCGGGCGCGCGAAGAGCCTGCGTTGCGCAGCCATGTGGCGAGCCTGGCCTTGATCGTGTCGGGAGCCGAGAAGGGGCGGGAGGTATTCTTGATCGACGCGACGCCAGACATCCGGGCGCAGCTCGACGGTCTGCGCGATGTCCGCGCCCTGCCAGCTGACCGGGTCGATCGGGCGCCGGTCGATGGCGTGATGCTGACCCACGCGCACCTCGGGCACTACACCGGCTTGGCGTTCTTCGGCTTCGAAGCCGTTCACACTCGCGATCTACCGGTCTTCGTGACGCCCCGTATGGCGACCTTCCTGCGCGAGAACCAGCCGTGGAAGCAGCTCGTCTCGTTGCGCAACATCACGCTCGTCGAGCAGCCGCCCGCGAGTCGCTTCGTGCTCGGCGTGGGTGAGGCACCGGTCGAAGTGAGGATGCTCCAGGTGCCGCATCGCGACGAGCTCAGCGACACCGTGGGCTTCGTGCTCGCCGGCCCGAACCGCACGGCGCTCTACGTTCCGGATACCGACAGTTGGGCGGAGTGGGAGACGCCGCTGCTCGACGTGTTGGAACGCGAAGGGATCGACGTCGCGATTCTCGATGCCTCGTTCTATTCCCTCGACGAGCTTCCGGGACGCGATGTGGCGTCGATTCGGCACCCGCTGGTCACCCAGAGCATGGACTTGCTGGCACCGTGGGTGGAGGCTGGCGGGCAGGTCATTTTCAGCCACCTCAACCACTCCAATCCTGCCCTCGACCCGGCGAGCGACGCCCGCGCCGCCATCGAAGCGCGAGGCTTTCGCGTCGCCTACGACGGCCAAGAAATCAGTCTGTAGGTCCGGCTTGGACGGCTGCTCTGCGGGCGCCGGTCTCAGGCGAGGCGTGGCACCGCCCGGGGGGCGGCCTCCGCGCGCTCGCTTCACTCAGTCACACATCGTCCGTCCTCGATCGGTGCCAGCCCGCTCTTCATCCACGTGGTTGCCTCGAAGGGCCATGGGCGATGGCTAGTTCGCCCAAGCGGTCAATGGTGCGCTGGAGATCGGCGTGTGTGGTGCGCGGGTTGATCGTGCACAGGCGGAGAACAGTCTGGCCGCCGAGAACGGTGGAGCTGACCACGGCCGTGCCGTCGCGAAGAAGCTGTTCGAGAATGTCGGATTGCAGCTGGTCGATCGCTTCAGGGTCGAGCCCGGCACGGCGGTAGCGAAACGTGACCACAGCCATCGAAGCCGGGGTCACGATCTCCCAGCAGCCCGCGCCGCGCAGGATGGCCTCGGCCTTCTCGGCGAGGTCGAGACCACGATCGATGGCGGCACGGATGGCGTCGGCGCCAAAGACCTGGAAGGTCATCCACAGCTTCAAGGAGCGGAAGGAGCGGGTGAGCTGCACGCCCTGGTCGGCGGGATTGGCCACCGCGCGCGAGACGTCCCGGAGATAGGCCGGTTGGACGGCGAATGCGCGCTCCAGGGCTTGGGCATCGCGCATCAGGACGCAGCCGATCTCAAAGGGCTGGAAGAGCCATTTGTGCGGATCGAGGGCGATCGAGTCAGCCTCTTCGATGCCGTCGAGAAGGTGGCGACCACGCGCCGTCATGCGGGCGGGCGCACCGTAGGCACCGTCGATGTGGAACCACAGTTCTTCGTCGCGAGCGAGGCTTGCGAGAGCACGCAGCGGATCGACCGCGCCGGTGTTGGTGGTACCCGCGTTGGCCACGATGGCGAAAGGTTCGTGGCCAGCCCGACGGTCGGCTCGGATCGCGGCAGCCAAAGCGTTCGGGGAGATGCGAAAGGCCGCGTCGGTTTCGAGGGAGACGACCTGGTCGGAGCCGAAGCCGAGCACGTGCGCGGCACGGGTGACAGCCGTGTGGGTCTGGTCGCCCGTGTAGATCCGCGCGCGCTGGGCCTTGCGCATGTCGTGGCCACCGAAGCGGTCGACGCGGGCCGCAGCGAGTGCGGTCAGATTGGCCATCGATCCGCAGCTGACCAGGAGGCCGCCCGCCGACGCGGGGAGGCCGCAGATCTGCCGCAGCCAGTCGATGGTGGTGTGTTCGAGGGCGAGCGCACCCGGCCCGGCGTACCAGGTGCCGGCGAAGACATTGAGGCCTGCGGCGAGTGCGTCCGCCAGCACGCTGATGCTGTTGCTCGGCCCCGGTACGAAGGCGAAGAAGCGAGGGTGCTGCACATGCGCCATGGCTGGCAGGACGTCGCGCTCGAGGCGTGCCAGCACCGATTCTGGGTCGGTCGGAGCGGTCGGTAGTGGCTCGGACAGTTTCGCGAGCATCGCCTCCGGGTCAGTGGGCTGGGCTGCCGGCTGATCGGGCAGGCCGTCCAGATGCGCGACGAGATGGTCGATGATGCGGTAGCCGAGGCGGCGCATGACCTCCGGGTCGACGTCGAGCCGCTCCGGGGCGAGCCGCCCATCATTCGAACATTCGTCCGGCCGGCGTTCGTCATTCATGGCGCAGAGTGTATCCGCGCCTAGCGGTTCGTATCTGCGCGACGCGGGCAGGGCCGCGGCACGCCGGATGATAGAGTCCGCGCCGCAGCGCGGCGTCCCGCCATGCAACCCATCACGCAACTGGAACGGCGAGGATGAAGCTCCTGCAGCGAGGTAATCGATGATCGACAAATTGTTTTCGATTGGCGACTTCGTCATCACGCCGTTCGGGCCGCTGCTCGTGCTCGCGTTCCTGGCCGCCTACTGGCAGCTTCGCTCGGGCTTCAAAAAGCTCGGGATCGGCGACGATGAGGATGCGAGCACCGTGCTATTCGCGGCTGGCCTGGGTGGCATTCTCGGTGGCAAGGTCTACTACGCCATCCTCTACGGCGATCTATCGGCGCTGATCGATCGCGCGGGCTTGGTTTGGTACGGGGGTTTCATCGGTGGCCTGATTGCCGTGTTGTTGGTGCTGCGCCAGCGCAAGCTGTTCGGGTGGACGACCCTCGACGCGATGGCCCCGGCCTTGGCGGTGGGCTACGGCGTTGGCCGGGTTGGCTGCTTTCTCGTCGGCGACGACTACGGCGTCCCCACGGACCTGCCGTGGGGCATGGTCTTCGAGAAGGGTCTGCCGCCGACCACGGCTGGATACCTCGAGGCGTACTTCGGCGTTCCGATGGCCGCCGGCGTCGATCCGACCACCTGGGTGGCCGTTCACCCGACCCAGCTCTACGAAACCGCCATGGCCTTTGGCATCTGGCTCGTCGGCCTCACGCTGCTGCGACGTCGCGCAGCCTCCGGTGTGACGTTCACGGTGGTCATGGCCTTGCTCGCTTGCGAGCGCTTCCTGGTCGAGTTTCTGCGCGCCAAGGACGATCGCTTCTTGGGCGTCTTCACCGTTGCACAGCTGATCAGCGTGTTGATCTTCGTGGTCGCGCTCGCCCTCTTGGCACGCCGACGTCGGGCTGGGGACGTGCGAGCCACCTAGCGAACGATGGCTGACCGAGTGCCCCGGTTGCTGATCGTTGCGGGCTCGGATTCCGGTGGCGGCGCCGGTCTCCAGGCGGACCTTCGCACCTGTGCTGCTCACCGGGTCTTCGGGACCACCGCGATCACCGCGATCACGGCCCAGAACACAGTCGGTGTGCACGCGATCAACGTCCTCTCTCCGAGTCTGGTCCGCGCCCAAATCGACGCGGTGCTGGACGACATCGGTGCGGATGCGATCAAGATCGGCATGCTCGCCAACGCCGCCATCGTCCAGGCCGTGGCGGCAGCGCTGCGGGCCCGATCCAACGAGCCAGCGTCCGCCAACATCGTGCTCGATCCGGTGATGATCGCCAAGAGCGGTGATGCGCTCTTGGCCCCAGACGCGGTGGCAGCGGTGCGCGACGAGCTCCTGCCCCTCGCACGGGTCGTGACACCGAACATCCCTGAGCTCGCCGCCTTGGTGACCGCCGAGACTGGCAAAGAACCGACGGATGCTGCCAGCGTTGCCGAGCGGATCCGTCAGGCAATGGAGTTGGCCGAACGCGGCGCGGCGCTTGCCGTGGTCGCGAAGGGTGGACACGGCCTCGAAGGTGAGCTGGTCGACGTGCTCGTGACGGCGTTGGGGGAGGTGGCCCGCTGGACCCACCCGCGTCAGCAGACGCGCGCGACCCACGGTACTGGCTGCACGCTCTCGACGGCCATTGCCTGCCGGCTGGCGCGCGGCCGGGCGCTGGCCGAAGCGGTCGGCGGAGCCATTGCCTACCTGCAGTCCGCCCTGGCCGCGGCGCAGCCCGTTGGTCGGGGCCACGGACCCGTCAACCACCTATGGGAGTGGGGCTGATCGCCAAACGGACCGCCGACCGCCGACGCCTGGAGATGGGACGAGATCGACGCGGTCGAGTCTGTCCCGAGCGGGACGCGGTGCGGAGACACGATAGACTAACGAGGTACGCAAGTCGCGCCGCGCCGGGTGCGCATGAACTGGAGTGCTCCCCATGACTCAGCCAGCTACGGCCCTGTTGATGAAGTTCCGACGCGTCTCGGTTCTTGCCGCGTTCGCCGCGCTCGTCTTCGCGATGGTCTCGTTTCAGACTGCCGCCAAGGGCAAGAAGGGAAAGAAGGACGATGATACGGCCCTGACCATGGTCGACGGCATTGCCTCCGACATCGTCGATGTCCGAGTAGTCAATATCGACACCTACGTCACCGATAAGAAGGGCAACCGAATCACCGGGCTCGAGGCCAGTGATTTCGAGGTTCTGCAAGATGGGCAGCCGCTGCCGATCACCAACTTCTACGTCGTCGAAGAGGGCGAGGTGCTGGCCGGCGGACTCGATGTCGAGACCATCGAGGTGCCCGAGTACCAGCTCGACGAGCCATCGCCCGTGCCGGAGTCGCAGCAGCTCTCGCTGGTCGTCTACGTCGACAACTACAACCTGCATCCGTTCAGCCGCAATCGCTCCTTCCGTTTCATCCGCACCTTCCTGCGGGAGAACGTGCGGCGCGGCGATCGCGTGATGCTGATGAGCTACGATCGCGAGCTCCACGAGCGCCAGCCTTTTACCCGCGATTCCGAGATCATCTCGGCGGCCTTGTACGACCTCGAAGACATCTCAGCGCACGCGCTGCACCGCGACTCCGATCGCCGTGACCTTCTCCAGGCGATGAACGAAGAGCGGGTCGACTTCCTGTCGCTGCGCAGCCGGATCCAGACCTACGCGGAAAACCAGTTCAACGATCTGAGCTTCTCGCTCCGTGCCCTCAGCGACTTGGTCGAGCAGCTGGCAGGACTGCCGGGCCGCAAAGCCGTGCTCTACATCAGCGATGGCTTGGCGTTGCGTGCCGGGGAAGATCTCTACCACGCGCTGGATCAGAAGTTTCCCCAGAACGGTCTCATTCTCGAGTCGTTCCGCTACGACCTTACGCGGGACTTCCAACGCCTGACGACCAAGGCCAACAGCAATCGCGTCTCGTTCTATGCTCTCGACGCCGAGGGCCTGCGCACGTATCAGTACTACGATGCGCGAAACGCGACTGCCGGTGGCGGCACGTTCGTCGATCAGACGCACTTCCGCAATCTCCAGTCCTCCTTGCAGCTACTCGCCGAGGAGACCGGAGGCTTTGCGATGATCAACACCAACGACTTCACCAGGCACCTCGCGCGGATGGGCGACGACTTCAAGAGCTACTACTCGCTCGGTGTCAGCCCCGCGACCAACGGTACCGGCCGCTACCGGCGCCTGGAGGTGCGGGTGAAGGGGCGCAAGGGGCTGGTCGTCCGCCATCGCGAGGGGTATCGCGACAAGGCCATGTCGACGCGCATGAACGACAGTACCTTGGCTGCTCTCTTCCATGGCTACCGCAAGAATCCACTGGGACTTTCCGTAGAAGTGCAGAGCATGGCCCGGCGAGAGGATGGCAACTACGATGTCGCCTTGGCGATCAAGCTGCCGATCGGCAGCCTGGCATTGCTGCCGCAAAGTGAGTTCCACCGCGGCAAGGTGCTCTTCTACATTGCTGCACGCGACAGCGACGGCGGTGTTTCGGAAGTCCAATCTGTCCCCTTGGACATCGACATTCCGGTTGCCCAGGTCGAAGAAGCGGCCAAGCAGTTCTACCGCTATGAGATCAGCCTGATGATGCGTGCCGGCAACCAGATGGTGGCCGTTGGCATGCGCGACGAGATTGGTGCCGAGACGTCCTTCGTCGCCCATGGCGTGACGGTGGGTGGATGAGCCAGGAACCTTCGCAGCGGGAGACCTGGCAGGACTCGTTTCGGAGCGTCGCGGGCGCGCTGGGAGAAGTCGCGCGGGCCGAGGTCGCCGTCCTGCGCGAAGACGTCGCACAGTGGGGAAAGCGTTTCGGGATCGCGATCGCGCTCTTCGGTGTGGCCTTCATGTCGCTGTTTTGGCTGGTCGCCTTGCTCATGTACGCCACCGTCCGCGCGGCGGAGAGCATCTTTGACCTCGGGCCTGCGCAGGCGGCCTTGGCAGTAGCAGGAGTCGTCTTCTTGACGATTGCCATACTGGCGTTGATCGGCGTGCTCTTGCTGCGCAAGGTGGCCGGGCCCGCTGCCGCGGCCAAGGCACGCTTCGAGGACCACCGGCGCTGGTGGCGCGTTCAGATTCTGGGCGAGTCGGAGCTCGGAGCCGCCGACATGGGTCAGGCGAACGCTGCCGAGGAGTAAGTACGATGGCAAGCCGTCAATCCGAGCGCGCACTGGCGCGGAGCCGGCAGCGCTTCGAACAGCGTCTCGATCGCGTTCGCCGAGGAATCGATCGGGAAGTGGGAACCGCTCCGGATCCCACTTCCTGGACCGTACCTTTGCTCGCTTTTGCTGGCGGGCTGGCCGCCGCTGCGGGTGTAGCTGGGCGCTTCAGACGCCGTCAGCGCATCTTGCGCGCGCGCCGTGTTGTGGAAACCTCAGAGGCGGATCCTGCGCGCTAGGCGAAGAGGCGCAGCTTGGCGGAGGTTGCGCTAGCTGCCAATCGGCCTCTTGAAGACCATGGCGATGTTGTCCGTCGCGCCGGTCTTGAAGTTTACCGACGTGAGGCCGACCAGTTCCCACCCCTCTCGGCCGAGAGGATTGAGATCGCGATCTGCTGCGTTTGGATCGAGCCGGTATTGCTCACTCCGAACGTTGATGATCTTGTATTCCCAGTGTTGCATTGGTTCCCCGAAAAAGAAAGAAGTCAGTCCTGCGGAGAAGGCCATTCCCTCTCGACCGCCAGTGCTGTGCTCGGTCTAAACGCCCCGACTACCCGACACGTACCGTGCCTTTTCAGCATGCCAGGCGCTTACCTGGCATGGGGAAGAGTATCGTGGCGCTCTTGTTCATTCGTAGTTCTCGACCGAAGCTGTCAGCTGGAGGAGTCTATCTTTGTCCGTACCAACATAGGTTGGTGCGTGGCTCAGCAGCTCCTCCGATGTGCCGAGCCGCCCAGAGAGGTTCGAGGCCTGGCGCATGTCGCGCGCACACCCACAACCTCGGACTGTGCCCCTTGGAGCGCCGCCCGCGGTAGGATTCTGAGAATTCATGGGGCGCCTGGCTCCTGCTGACTCGGCATCGGCCTACGAAACCGAGCCCATGGAATCAGCAATGCACAATTCCTGGAGACTACTCTCGACGAGATGAATACGGATCGTTGTTTGATTTTGTTTACAAAACCGGCACGTGCTGGTCGCGTCAAGACGCGCTTGATCGGACGCCTCACGGCATCGGAAGCAGCCGAGCTACACGGCGCGTTTCTCGGCGATGCACTTTCGCGGCTGGCCGAAGGCAGCTTCGTGCGCCAGGTGGCCTGGGCGCTCGATGAAGACGAGGCACTTCCACCAACACCGTCAGCGTGGAGCTCGGTCCGCCAGGTAGGACCGGACCTCGGGGCGCGGCTTTTCCACGCCCTGGCCGCCGCCGCGGCCAGCCATCAGATGGTGGCCGCGGTAGGCAGCGATCATCCCGAGCTCGATTCCGCGCGCGTGGAAATGGCATTTGATCGTCTTTCGGACGGTGCGGACATTGTGCTCGGGCCTGCTGCGGATGGCGGCTACTACCTGATCGCCGTGCGTCGCGAGGCGCTCGATCTCTCACTCTTCGAAAATATTGCATGGAGCACGGACCAGGTGCTCGCCACCACGATTGTCCGCGCGCGCGCCCGCGACCTCGTCATTGACGAGTTGCCGGTCGGCCATGACGTCGACGATGCCGCGGGGCTCGAGCGGCTGGTGCAGCGCGTGCGCAACAGCGAGGTCACCGCCACGATCACGGAAACCCGCGAGCTGCTCAACCGCTGGGGTCTCCTGTCCCGTCCCGAAGCGGTCGGCCGGAAGCGTGGCGCGTGAAGATTCTCGACGCCGGGCAGATGGCTGCGCTCGATCGGCGGGCGATCGAGGAGATCGGAATCCCTGGTCCTGTGCTCATGGAGAACGCCGCGGTCGGCGCCGTCGACGCCTTGGGCCTCCATTTCCCGCAGGCGGAGACGGTCGCGATCGTGGCGGGGCCGGGCAGCAACGGTGGCGACGGCTTGGCCATGGCGCGCCACCTCGACGGGCGCGGCTATCAGTGCAGTATCTGGCTCGTGTTGAGCGACAAGTCGTTGCGGGGCGACGCAGCGTTGCAGCACGCCATCCTGGAGCGCGCGGGGCTGTTGGTCGAGTCGCTCCGTCCCGAGGATGACCTCGACCCAGTCCTCGAGCGGGTGGCTGCCTCTTGTCGCGAGGCAGACGTCGTGGTCGATGCGCTGTTTGGTACCGGGCTTTCGCGACCGGTCGCTGGCCATTTCGCCGCCGTGCTCGACGTCATCGCGATGAGCGGTACACCGGTCTTGGCGGTCGACCTGCCGAGCGGCCTCGACGGCAGTCGTGCGCAGATCGCGGGCCCTCACTTGGCCGCAGAGCTGACCGTGACCTTCGCCTACCCCAAGATTGCCCACGTACTGGCGCCTGCCTCGGACCACGTTGGTGAATTGGTGGTGGTCGACCTCGGACTGCCAGCGTGCCTGGTGGACACAGCCGAGTCCGATGTCGAGCTGATCGATGTCGCGACCGTGGCGCCCTGGCTCGAAGATCGGCCTCTTGGGGGGCACAAGGGCACATTCGGGCACGCCCTACTGCTCGCCGGTGGCCCCGGGACAGGCGGTGCCGCAGTGCTCGCAGCGCGCGCCGCGGTGCGCGCTGGCGCCGGCCTGGTTACGGTGGCGACGCCCGCGCCAGCGAAAGATGTGGTCGACCTCGGCTCCTTGGAATCGATGACCCTCGCGCTGCCCATGGGCTCGGACGCTCGTGAGATCGCCGGATCCGACGAGTGGATGGCGGACGAGCCCATTCTGTGTGAAGCAGCGGAGCGAAGATTCCGGGCCGCCCTCGAAGGCAAGAACGCGGTCGGAATGGGGCCAGGCCTCGGCCGGCACGCAGCAACCGCCGCGACCATCCGTCGGCTGACCCGCGAGATCGACCTCCCCCTCGTCCTCGACGCCGATGCCCTGAATGCGCATGCCGGGCAGCTCGAAGCACTCGCCGAGCGGGCCGCACCGACCGTGCTCACGCCTCATCCCGGCGAGATGGCACGACTGCTCGGCTGCAAGACTTCGGATGTCCAGGGCGATCGGCTTGCCGCGGCCCGCGAGGCTTGTGCGCGCAGCGGGGCGGTGGTCGTGCTCAAAGGCCGGCAGACCTTGATCGCGGCACCGGGAGTGCCGGTAGCGGTCAATCCGACCGGCAATCCGGGCATGGGGACCGGTGGCTCCGGCGACGTGCTCACCGGCTGGCTCACCGCATTGCTTGCACGGGGGCACGCGGCCCGGGACGCCGCCTGCCTGGCGGTCTATGCGCACGGCCTGGCGGGCGATCTGGCTGCGCGGGACGGTGGCCAGGAAGCGCTCGCGGCAGGTGACTTGGTCGCTGCCATCGGGCGTGCCTACGGGTACATCCGGACAGCCTTCGAAGCGCCCGCCGGGCTTCCCGAGAGGACCAACGGCCGATGACGCGTACAACCGACGGACCGAGCGCAATCGGGCTGCGCATTCTGCAAAGCGCGTCGGTCACGGACACGGAGCGGGTAGGCCGCGCTCTCGCCCGCCATTTGGCTGGGGACGAGATCATCTTGCTCCACGGCGATCTCGGCGTCGGCAAGACCGTCTTGGTACGCGGGCTGGCGGCCGGCTTGGGTTTCGACGCCGAGAGCGTGCAGTCGCCGACCTTTTCGCTGATCCGAGAGCACGAGCCTGAGGACGCGACCGGCGCCGAACGTCACCCTACGAAGAGCGTTGCGCGCAGACTCGTCCACATCGACCTCTACCGGCTGTCTCCGGAAGAAGCCGAAGCCATGGGCATCGATGACTGCCTCGCGGCGCCCGGCGTCAAGGCCGTCGAGTGGCCCGAGCGCCTGCCTGAGGCTCCATCGGACGCGCTCGCGGTGTCGATCACCCGTGAGGATGACGAGGGCCGGACGATCCGGATCGAGGGACCAGCTACCGTGATCGACGCCGTCGTCGGTGCTTTGGGCTGATAGCATCAGCGCCGGTCGCGCGCGCTTTCCAGGCCGACCGGGAGCTTGGAGAACCACGAAGAATGGAATCGATTCGTAGCGTGAGTGTCCTGGGCTGCGGCCTCATGGGCTCGGGAATTGCCGAAGTCTGTCTGCTGGCCGGCCTGCCGACCGTGGTGCGAGAGGTGAGCGACAGCCGCGTCGATCGCGGCCGCGGGCGTATCGAGCGATCGCTCGAGAAGGCGGTGAGCAAGGGCAAGATCACCGCCGACGAGCGCGACGAGGCCCTGGGGCGGTTGACCATGACAGTCGATCTCGAGCCGCTGGCCACGGCCGACTTGATCATCGAAGCCATCGTCGAGCACCTCGAGGAGAAGCGCAAGACTTTCAAGGCTGTCGAGGGCGTGGCCCGTAAGCGGGCGATCTACGCGTCCAATACGTCGTCGCTGACGCTGACGCAGCTCGCGGTTGCTTCGGGTCGGCCCGAGCGCTTCGTCGGCCTGCACTTCTTCAATCCGGTACCGGTGATGCGCCTGGTCGAGGTGGTTCGAACACTGTTGACCGATCCGGAAGTGGTCGACCTGTGCACGGACTTCACCCACAAGCTGGGGAAGGAACCGATTCACTGCGGCGACACGTCTGGCTTCATCGTCAACCGGCTGCTCGTGCCGTATCTGCTCGATGCCATTCGGGCGCTGGAGAGCGGTGTGGGCACGGTCGACGACATCGACCGCGGAATGCAGCTCGGTTGTGGTCATCCAATGGGGCCGTTTACGCTGCTCGACTTCGTCGGATTGGACACAACGTACTACATTGCCAATATTATGTTCGAGGAGTATCGCGAACGCCGATTCGCTCCGCCACCTCTGCTCAAGCAGATGGTGCAGGCGGGCCGGCTTGGCCGCAAGAGCGGCCACGGGTTCTACGAGTACCCGGAAGCGTGACGCGTGAGCCCCCGCGCGGGGCGCGCAAGCGATTCAGCTCTCTCACAGCAAGCGAGTTCCCATGTCATCGATGACTTTGGCCGAGGAAGGTCTCGGCACCCTGTTCGGCACTCACGACAAGCATCTGAAGATGATCGAGCGTGCGTTCCGCGTCAGCATTTCGGCGCGGGGCGGCGAGCTGTCGATCGACGGACCCCCAGAGCGTGTAGTGGTCGTGGAGCACATGCTGCGCGAGCTTTCGACGCTGTCCGCAGGTGGGCATGCGCTACGCATCGAGGACATCCGCACCGCGATTCGCGTGCTCCAAGAAGCGCCCGAGACCTCCCTGGTGTCGTTTTTTCAGCCGAGCGACAAGGCCCTGACGACCATCCGGCGTCTGGTGTCACCGCGCAGCCTGAACCAGCATCGCTACCTGGAGGCCATGCGCAAGCACGACATCGTGGTGTCGATCGGACCGGCGGGAACCGGCAAGACATTCCTCGCCGTTGCCATGGCCGCGGTCTGCCTGCTCGAGAAGGAGGTTCGCCGCATCGTGCTGGCCCGTCCGGCGGTGGAAGCTGGAGAGAAGCTTGGCTTCCTTCCTGGTGACTTGGCGGAGAAGGTCAATCCCTATCTGCGACCGCTGCATGATGCGCTCCACGACCTGGTCGGCTACGAGAAGGTGAGCCGCATGATGGAGCGCGGCATCATCGAGGTGGCGCCGATCGCCTTCATGCGTGGGCGCACGCTCAATGAGAGCTTTGTTATTCTCGACGAAGCTCAGAATACGACGCCTGAGCAGATGAAGATGTTTCTCACGCGGATGGGCTACAACAGCAAGATGGTGATCAATGGAGATGCCACCCAAGTCGACCTGGGACCTGGTGCGTTATCCGGCCTCGACCATGCCAGCCGGGTGTTGGCCGACGTCAAGGGCATCTCCTTCATCTCGTTTGCCGATCACGATGTCGTACGTCATCCCCTGGTCCAACGTATCGTCACGGCCTATGAGCGGAACGATCGCCGGCACGCTCAGTCGTCGTCGGCTCGGGCGCCCTATCGCCCTCCGGCCGGCGCGCAGGAGCGCGGCGGATCCCGCTCGGCTGCAGGCGGACGACGAGACGATTCGCCCAGCGAGGGCGCACGATCATCCCGAGAATCGACGGCGTCGGCACCGACGCCCAGTCCGGGTCCGGATCCTGCGATAGAGTGATCTGAGGCCCATGTCCACAGAAGACGACTCTACGCGCTCCAGCCACACAGACACCCGCTCGACAGACACACGTTCGGTCGCCGGAGGGGGTCTCCGTGAGGTCTCGCGCGCCTCGGCCATTCGCAGCCCGAGCAGTCGCAAGCCCCCGTCGCGCTGGAGCATGCTGCTCGGCAGGCTGCGACGAGGCTGGCAGGTCGTGCTCGACACGACGCCCGTCTGGCTGCTGCTCTTCGCGCTGTTGGTCGGTTCCAGCTTGATGCCGCGCCCCATGCGGTCGGGCGCTACGCGGATCGACGTGGGGGCCATTGCGCCGCAAACCGTGGTCGCGGACCGCGAATTGGCGATCTCGGACGAGGCAGCCACGCGCTCGGTCCAGACCGAAGCCCGTGCAGGCGTGCTACCGATCTTCGATCTCGATCGCGCGCTCGAGGAGCGGCAGCGCGGCAAGCTGGCCGAGCTCTTCCGCACGGGTCGCGCCCTGCTCGAAGCCGAAGGAACCACCGAGGTCGCGGCCCTCGACGCCGAGCAGCGGCTGGCACGGCTGGTCGAGGCCAGCAACATGCGGATCACGGCGGAGCAGGAGGCGCTGCTCTACGCCCTGGGCTACGAGGCCGGGCTGGAGGAGCGTCTCGGCAGCGAGATTCTGCGCGTGCTGCGGCAGGGCGTGGTCAGCGACGAGGGCTTGCTGCTCGAACATCGCGCGCACGGCATCACCCTCCAGGTGCTGCCCAGCGGTGAGCGCAAAATCGAGCTGAACCTCTACCGCTACCTCGACTATCCAGACGAGGTTCGCGAGACGGTTTCCCGCGATCTCCAGCTGTGGAGCAACTTCGAAGCCGCACAGCGAGAAGTCCTGGCCGACTTCCTGGTGGCCAATCTGTCGCCCAACCTGACGCCCAACAACAGCGAGACCTTGGAGCTTCGGCGGCAGGCCGCGGCGGAGGTCGGAACCGTCACACGGACGATTCCCGAGGGGCAGGTGATCGTCCGCAAGGGCGACCGGGTCGACCCGATAGCCGCGCTTGCACTTGCCGAGCTCACCGGCACCGGGGAGGGGCATAACCGCTGGCTGACTGCGCTGGGTGTCTTGATCCTGCTGTCTGGCCTGGTATTGCTGCTGTGGCTCGGATTCCGCCACGATCAGCCCTTGGAGCGTCCGCGTACCCGCTTGCTCTCCGAGAGTCTCTTGCTGGTCGGCATCCACGTGCTCGGTGTGCGGTTTGCGTTCTTCGTGGCCCGGGCGATCGGCAACGCCGGCCTTCCCGAGCCGCTGGGCGACGCAACCAGCTACCAATGGGCGATTCCGTTCTCGTCTTTGGCGATGATCACCGCCTTGCTCTACGGACGCAGCAATGCGCTGACCGTCTCGCTCGCCTTCTCGCTGCTGGCCGGACGTCTGAGCGGCGCCGACATGCAGTGGACGCTGACGATCTTCAGCTTGGCGGGGGCGCTGGCGGCCATCTTTGCCCTCGATCGATTGCTCTTCAAGCAGCGCACCGTAACGGCGACCGTCGGTCTGACCGTCGGGTTGGTCAATGCCTTGACCGTGCTGATGCTCGCCGCACTCACCGGCTCCCTGCCCGAGGCTGGGCGGCTCGGCTTCGATCTGCTCTGCGCCTTCGTCGGGGGGCTGCTCGCCGCGGCCATCACCAGCTTCCTGGTGCCGGTGCTGGAGTCACTGTTCGGCGCCACCACCCACATCAAGCTGATCGAGCTGGCGAACCCGAACCTGCCGCTCCTGCGCCGCCTGGCGCTCGAAGCGCCGGGGACGTTTCAGCATTCCCTGGCGGTCGCCAACCTGGCCAAAGCCGGGTGCGAGTCAATCGATGCCGACAGCGTGCTGGTCAACACCTGCGCGCTCTACCACGACATCGGCAAGTTGGTCCGCCCGCATTACTTCATCGAGAACCAGGTTCCGGGTCAGAATCCGCACGACAAGATTCAGCCGTCGATGAGCGCGCTGATTCTGATCAACCATGTCAAGAACGGGCTCGAGCTCGCCGAGCAGCATCGCCTTCCCACGCCCATGCTGGCGGCGATCGGCGAGCACCATGGGACCCGGCTGATCAAGTTTTTCCACCGCCGAGCGCTGGACCAGAAGGATCCGGATACGGAGGCCGTCTGTGAGGACGACTTCCGGTATCCCGGACCGAAGCCGCGCTCGAAAGAGATGGGGGTGCTGATGCTGGCCGACGCGGTGGAGGCGGCCAGTCGCACGCTCGTAGAGCCGAGCCGTCAGAAGATCCGCACGATGCTGCGTCAGATCTTCGACGACTCGTTGGCCGACCGTCAGCTCGATCACGCAGATCTGACGCTCGGTGACCTTCGCAAGATCGAGGAAGCGTTTCTTTCCGTGCTCACCACGATCTACCACCGCCGGATCGACTATCCCGGCTTCGACTTTAACCAACCTCGGCGCAAGCGCACGGCAACCGGCACGTTCACTCTTGCCGGTACCGATCGCCAAGCCAGCTGAATCCTACGACCTTGACAAGCGAACCTGCCCAAACGGGGACCCCGACCACACAGGGGACGACCCTCCGACCGATTCCTACCGAGCGGGTTTCTGGCTCGAGCACAGACTCGAGTGCGGAGCCGATCTCGGAACCCGAGCCTCCGCCTACGCGAGACGGCGACCTCGATCTTGCGTCAGCGTCGGGCGAGTCGCGCCTGGCGATCGCCCTGCAAAATCCTGGGCGCTATGCCCAGGTGGCTTCCCGCAAGCTGCGGCCCTGGGTCGTCTCCATGGTTGCGGCCGTCGCGCCCGAGGCGCAGAGCTTTACCGTCCGGTTTGTCAGTGATCGCGCGATGCGCGGTATGAACCGTACCTACCGCAAGCTGGACAAGCCGACGGATGTTCTCAGCTTTCCCGGGGACTTGGTGTCCGCCGCGGATGCGGGACCTTCGCAGGCCGCACAGCCGGACGGACAGCGCCACGACAGTGGTCACTGGCCCGCGGCCGCGCTCGTGCCCGAAGCTGATGACGCGGGAGGCGAGGCGTCTCGGCACCTCGGGGATGTCGCCATCTCCGTGCCGACCGCCGAGCGTCAGGCGCGTGCTGCGGGGCATACCCTCGAGCGCGAGTTGCGGACCCTGATTCTTCATGGCGTGCTGCACTGCCTGGGATACGACCACGAGGTCGACGACGGCACCATGGAGCGCTTCGAGGCACAGCTCCGCACCCAGTGGCTCGACAGTCAGCTGCACGACGGCCAGCTGCACGACAGCCAGCGGCACGATCATGCTTGACGCACTGTCAATCGACGCGATGACGACCGAGTCCTTTGCCGCCGGTCCGATGGCCGCTGGCCCGGTCGCCCCGTGGCTGTGGCTGGCGATCGTCGGTGTGCCGTTGACCATGATCTTGATCGTCCTCTCTGCCCTGGTCGAACGCTCGAGCCCGATTCGCCTGCGTTCGTGGGCAGAGGACGCGGGACCACGGCTCACCAACCTCTACCAACGCCCGCGGCGGTTCGAAGCGTTCCGGTTCTTGCTGACGGTGGCCGCGCTGGTCGCGCCTGTCGGCCTCTTCATCGTGCTCGATCGCTTGTTGTCTTCGGTTGGCGCCCCGGCCGGCCCCTGGGCGGCGGCAGCCCTGGTCGTGACGCTCGTAGCCTTGATGGAATGGCTGAGCCGCTACCTCGTGGCCGTCCACGCCGAAGCCACGCTGGATCGGATGACGTGGCCTTTGCGCGTGCTCGCAACCCTCGCCATGCCCTTGGTCATGGTGTTCGCGACCGCTGCCGCGGATCCAGTCGAAAACGATTCGGAGTCCGACGAGACCTCTGAGGAGGATGATGAGGTCTCGGCCAACGAGTTGGAGGCCTACATCGACGTCGGCCGGCGGGAGGGAATCCTGGAGCCGGAAGAGGAAGAGCTGGTCAAGAGCATTGTCGACTTCGGTGACACGCTGGTACGCCAGGTGATGACGCCACGCGTCGATATCTTCGCCGATGCTGTCGACACCCCGCTCGACGAGCTGGCGACGCGCTTCTTCGAATGCAAGCATGCACGGCTCCCGCTCTTCCGCGAGTCAATCGATCACATCGTCGGTATCTTGCACATTCGTGATCTGTTCCAAGCGATGAATGAAGACAGTGCGCCTGCCGCGGCGGAGCTTGCCAAACCGCCACTTTTCGTACCCGAGTCGAAGCCCATCCGTGCGCTGCTCTCCGAGCTTCAGTCGCTTCACCAGCAGATGGCGATCGTGGTCGACGAGTATGGTGGCGTGGCCGGTCTGGTGACGGTGGAAGACTTGGTCGAGGAAATCGTCGGCGAAATCGCTGACGAGCACGAAGTCGACGAAGCCACGACCGAAGCGCTCGAGGACGGTGGATGGCGGGTCGCAGGCCGCACCGAGATGTGGGCGCTCACCGAGCTGGTGGGCGATGACCTGAGCAATGGCGACTACGAGACAGTGAGCGGGTTGGTGTGCGGGCGCCTCGGCTATGTGCCGGGTGTCGGTGAGCACCTGGAGCTCGAAGGACTATCGTTCCGCGTCGAGGCAGCGGACGAGCGTCGGGTGACCTCGGTGGTCATCCAGCGTATCGAAGAGCCCACGGGAGAATCGTGATGACCGAGGTTTCAGGGAACAGCGTTTCGGGAAACCGCGTTTCGGGCACCATCGCGCTCGTCGGGCGTCCGAACGCGGGCAAGTCGACACTGCTCAACCACCTCATGGACGAGAAGGTCGCCATCGTCTCGAACAAGCCGCAAACGACCCGCCATCGGCTGGTCGGCATCCTCTCGGACGAGGAGCGGGGTCAGATCGTTTTCTACGACACCCCCGGCGTTCACAAACCCCAGCATCGGATGAACAAGCGCATGATCAAGGCGGCGCAAGATGCGCTTGCCGATGCCGATCTGATCTGCTTGCTGGTCGACGCCAGTGAGCCGCCTGGTAACGGCGACGCCTTCATGCGCACCTGGGTCGCACAGGTCGAGACGCCCAAGCTGGTGCTGCTCAACAAGGTCGATCGGATGCGCGACAAGGACAAGCTCCTGCCGCGAATCGCCATGTACTCCGAGGCCGGCTTCAGCGAGATCATTCCCATCTCTGCGCGCACCGGAGACGGTGTCGCGCCGGTGCTCGAGCAGATGTGGAAACGCCTGCCGACGGGGGAGCCGCGCTACGATCCCGAGCTGCTGACCGTTCATCCCGAGCGCTTTCAAGTGGCCGAGCGGATTCGCGAGAAGGTTCTTCTGGCCACCCGCGACGAGCTGCCGTTTTCGACTGCGGTGGAGCTCGAGTCGTGGGTCGAGCGGGAAGACGGGTTGCTCGCCATCTACGCCTCGATCTTGGTCGAGCGGGAGAGTCAAAAGAAGATTGTGATCGGGCGGGGTGGCGCGGTGATCAAATCGATCGGAACGGCAGCCCGCCTCGATCTCGAGGACTACCTCCGGCAGCGGATCTATCTCGATCTCAAGGTGCGGGTCGCGCGCGACTGGCGACAGGACGAGCGCGTGCTCGAGCGCCTCGATCGCGCGCCCTACGACACCCAGCTCTGACCCTTCGATCCACGCCGTCGGATTCGCACGATCGGCACCCGTGAGGTGGCTGCGCGGCAGTGCTACGATCCGGCCCATGACCGAGGCATCTTCCCGCCGAGTCGATTTGCTCGGCAATACCGTCCGGCGCATGCTCCGCCGTGGCGGGCGCAACAAGCTCTCGCGTCTCCTCGCCCGCGAGCGCCCGGAAGATGTCGCGACGTCCTTCGCGCGGTTGATTCCCGCGGAGCAACAGAAGGTTTTTCAGATCCTCGTCGAGGATCATCTCGAAGGTGCCGGCGAGGTACTGACCGCTCTCCAGCCCCAGGAACGCCTGGCGATTCTCGAGGCCACGGATGCCGAGACCGTCGGCCGTCTGCTCAAGACGGCCGCGGTCGACGATGCCGTGTTCATCGTCGAGTCCTTGCCTCAGGCGCTCAAGGAAGAGGTGCTCGAAATCGTCGACCTGGACGAGCGCCTCGACGCTGTCCAGGAGCATCTGGCCTTTGCCGATGACTCGGCGGGCCGGATCATGGATACCGAGCTGTTGGCGCTCGATCAGGGCACCACGGTTTCCGAGGCGATCGAGTACGTGCGTCGACAGGCGGGCGAGATCGGCATGATTTCGTACCTCTACGTCGTCGACCAGTCTGGCCACCTGATGGGTGTGGCGACGCTCCGTCAGCTCCTGCTCTCGGATCCGGCGGCGACGCTTGCCGCGATCATGAACGATGCGCTGGTCAAGGTGCGGACGAGCACGGATCAAGAAGAAGTGGCCCAGCTGGCCGCCCGCTACGACCTGCTCGCCATCCCGGTCACGGACGAGGACAACAAGCTGGCCGGCATCGTCACCGTCGACGACATTTTGGACGTCTTCAAGGACGAGGCGACCGAAGATTTCTTCAAGATGGCGGGTACGTCGGACGACGAGCTGGCCTACGAGGAGCGTACGTTCAAGGTCGCTCGAATCCGTCTGCCCTGGTTGTTGGTCAACCTGGTGGGGTTGCTGGTGGCGGGCGTCATCACCCAACGATTCGAAGAGCGCTTCCAGCTCTCGTTGCTGATCGGGTTCATCCCGGTGATCATGGGTATGGCGGGCAACATCGGCTCGCAGACCTCGACCATCGCCGTGCGCAGCCTGGCGACCGGGCGGTTGGAGCTCGGCGGTGGGCGGATCGCCCGTTTCGTCGGGCAGCAGCTCAAGGTCGGCATCGTGCTCGGCGTGACCTGTGGGCTGATCGTGGTGGTGGTGAATCTGCTCATCTACCAAAGCATCGGTGGTGCCGCGGTGGTCGGGCCCTCGGTGTTCCTGACGGTGGTAATCGCCTCCTTTGTCGGTTCGCTGGCGCCCGCTTTGTTCAAGCGGTTCGGCATCGATCCGGCGGTGGCGAGCGGTCCGCTGGTCACCACCACGAACGATGTGCTCGGCATCTTGATCTACTTCGGCTTCGCCTACCTGTTGATCGGCCTCTTTCCGAGTTGATGATGCCGCCCCGATCGAGATTCGCGCCCGCGAGACGGAGTCCCGGGTGCGTGCCGGCGCCTGCCTGATATGCGACAGCTCGCCGCGAGTGCGATCGTTCTCGAGGTCGTCGATCTGGGCGAGCGGGACCGCCTCGTCACCTTCCTGACCGCCGAGCACGGCAAGAAACGGGGTGCCGCCCGGGGTGCGCGAGGCAAGTTCAGCCGCTTCGCCGGCCAGCTTCAGCCGCTGGCGCGCATTCACCTCTCATGGTTCGAACGCGACGATCGTGACCTGGTACGGATCTCCGAATCCTCGGTCGAACGCTCGTTCTCGTCGGGAGACCAGCTGGAGCGCCTGCTGCTGGGCGCCTATCTCGCTGATTCAGTGGTGGCGTTTGCGCAGGAAAATGACGAAAGCGCAACGCTCTTTCGGCTGCTCGACATGGTGGCCGATCGGCTGGTCCGCGGCGTCGAGCCGCGGCTGGCGGCGCGCTACTTCGAGGTCTGGGTGCTGCGCTTGAGTGGGATCTTTCCCGTGCCACAGTTCTGCCCGAGCTGTGAGCGCCCCTTTTCGGATGGCGCTGTGCTGGTCGACCACGACGCCGGCTTGGTTTGTCTCGACTGCACCGGCAGCGTTGGTGCCCGAGGCGATAGGGTAGCGGCGTCCGTGCTCGCGGTGATCGCGCGCATCAATCGGGAGAGCTTGGATGCCCTCACGGAGTCGTCGCCCACATCTTCGGTGCTGCTGCAGGTCGAGAAGCTGTGTGCGCGGGTTCGCCGTGCTTTCCTCGGCCACGAGCTGCGCAGCTATTCGGTGATGCATCAGACCCTGAGAGATCTTCCATGACGGCAGGCAACGAGGAAAAGGAAGGCGTGCGACCGGTCGACGAAACCTCCAACGATCCAGGGACCGAAGCCCGGGCAGCGGCGTCGACCGAGTCGAGCAAGGATGGTGGCGCGCAGGGCGCATCGTTGCAAGGCGCCTGCCTGCGACTCCAGCGCTTTTGGACGGACGAGGGGTGTTTGCTCCTGCCGGGGCACGACCAGCCTCTGGTCGCCGGCATCCTCCATCCGCGCGTCCTGTTGTCGATTTTCGGCCATCAGCCGCGGTCGTTCGTCTATCTCCAGCCCGTGCGTCGCCCGCTCGACGGGCGCCACGGAAATCAGCCGTATCGCCTCGCCCGCCATCTCCAGCTCGTCACGCTGCTGCGCCCCGCGCCGGACGACTTGCTTCGTCGCTTCTTGGCCAGTTTGCGCAGCCTGGGAATCACCCTCGAGCATCACGACGTGCGCTTCACCGAGGGGCGATGGTCCTTGCCGGGCGTCGCCGGGTGGGGCCTCGGCTGGAACGTCAATCTCGACGGTGTCGGTGTCGCGCGGGTGACGGTGATTCAGTCGATCGCGGGGCACCGCCCGGAGCCGCTCGCGGCCGAGATCGCCTACGGCGTCGAACGTTTGCTCACCTGCGTCACGGGCGCGCGCTCGGCCTACGACATTGCCTGGGCGCCGGGTGGACCACGCTACGGCGAGCTGCGGCATGCGGAAGAGCAGGCGCTGTCGCGGCACGCCTTCGAGGTCTCCGACCCCGCGCGGCTGCGGGCGCGCTTGGCGCTCGATGAAGCGGATGCCGAAGCCAGCCTGGCGGCCGGCCTACCGTCGTCGGCCTGCACGGCAGCTACCCGCGGCTTGTATCTCCTGGATCTGCTCGCTGCACGCCGTGAGTTGGGTGCCGCCGAGCGTGCGCAGGCCGAAAGCCGCATCGCGGCGATCGTCTCCAGCGTCGCGGAGCGCGTCCGGCAAGACCGACCAGCCGGCACGGACAGCGCGGCGGGCCCGGTTGAACCGCCCAAGGGCGATCCGCTCGCGGGTTCCGATTCTGCGTCGCTGGCGGCCGATTCCGCCGGGAAAGAGGGCGACGAGGTGAGACGTGACTAGACGGGCTGGCGAGCTGCTGCTCGAGATTCGGGCGGAGGAGATGCCACCGAGACTGGTGCCCGAGGTGGCCAGCCGCCTCGGTACCCGCCTCTTCGAAGTTCTGATGGGCGCGGGCTTGGCGCCGCGTGAGATCCAGAGTGGCTACACCCGGCGTCGGCTGGTCTACCACTGCCTTGACCTGCCCCAGGCTGAGCGCCCGCGCAGTCGGCAGGAGATCGGCCCACCAGCCGCCGAAGCGTGGGATGCCGACGGCGAACCGACGGACGCGCTGATCGCCTTTTCCCGGCGGCTCGCCGTCGCGACGGAGGACGTCACCGAGGTCCATACGGAACGCGGGCGCTATGCCGGAATCGAACAGGAGCTTCCGGGGCGAGCCACGCGTGACGTGTTGGCGACTGCGCTCCCCAGCATCTTGGCCGACGTGCCGTTCGAACAATCCATGCTCTGGGGGGCCGGTCAAGGTCCTTGGTTGCGTCCGATCTTGAGCATTCTCGCGCTGCTCGACGGCGAACCCATTCCGTTTGCCTTCTGCGGCATCGAAGCGGGGGCGAGCACCGCTGGGCATCCGATCTTGTCGCCGGAGCGATTCGTGGTCGCCAATGCCGCCGACTACTTCGACAAGCTCGCGGCACGGGGAATCGTGGTCCGGGCCGAGGCGCGTCAGGCGATCCTGGTCGAGGCGCTGAAAGCCCGCGTTGCCGAGCATGATGGGGCCGACCTCGACGAGGCGGTCGACAATGTCGCCGAGGTGGTCGCGCGCATGGCCCTCGACTGTGAGATTCCCGGTCTCGTCCAGGGCGACCTCGATCCCGCGCACATGAAACTGCCGGAGGAGATCATCGTCGCGACCCTGAGCGAGCGTCCGGGAGCCATCGTGCTGCGAGATCGATCCGGAGGGCTGGCCCCGCGATTCTTGGCGGTCACCGACCGGCCGGACGATCCGAGCGGGCGCGTGCGCGCTGGCTATGAGCGTGCGGTCTACGGCCGTCTTGCCGATGCCGCCTTCCTGCGCGCCACGGATCGTCAGCGCCCACTGGCCGCCCATGCCGCGATTCGGCTCGCCGAGCTGGATTGTCCGCACGGCGGAAGTTGGGCCGATCATGATCGGCGGGTCGGTGTCTTGGCCGCGGCCCTGCTCGAGGAGCTGGGGCGTTCGGAGCTCGGACCGGCGGCGGAGATGGCGGCCAGCCTGCTGCACGCTGACCGGGTGACGGCCCTGGTCGCCGAGCTCGGCCTGCCGCCTGGCATGGTCGGCGGTCTCTACGCTCGTGACGACGGTCATGACGAGAGTGTCTGGCAGGCCATCTACGATCACAACGCCCCGCGTGGCCACGACGATCCGCTGCCGCGTGGCGAAGTCGGTCGGGTGATCGCGCTGGCAGATCGCCTGCTGCGCCTCGGTGCGGCACGCGGTGGCGCCCGTCAGCCACCCATCGCCGCGGATCGAAAGCTGCGGCGGCTGGCCGATGGCGCGGTCCGCTTGCTGATCGAGTCACGATTCGGTCTCGATGTCGATCTCGTGGTCGGACGTGCCGTCCGGCTCTTGGGCTCCACGGTCACGCTCGAGCACGACACCCTGACCACCGCGGTGGCCGACCTGTTGCGTGCCCGCGCCTACCGGTTGCTCGGTCGGCACGGTTTCGCTTTCGAAGAGGTGGACGCGGCGTCCGCGGTCGCCGGTGGGAGCCTGGTCGATCTGCTCGGTCGGGTCGAAGCGTTGCGCCGGCGGCAGGGTGATCCGATCTTGGCTGCGCTCGCACGCACAGCGCGAAGAATCGAGCGGGTGGTCGCTGGCACCGATGCCACGGCGCTGCCCGAGTCGCCGATCGAACCGGCGGAGCAGGTCCTTGCCGACACCCTCTCCCAGGTCCGCCGGGCTCTCGATACCGCCATCGCCGCCGAGCAGTGGGACGACGCTCTCGACGCGCTGGTTCCCTTGATCGGCGCGGTGGACCGGTTCTTCGAAGAGGTTCTCGTGATGGCCGAGGATCCGCGTCAGCGGGCAGAGCGCCTGGCCTTGCTTCATGCGACGCGGCGCTTGCTGCGTCGCGTGGGCAACCTGGGCAAGCTCGATGCCGGCGGAGGCTCGGCGCCTCGCGTTCGGGTAGCCGACGTCCAGAGCAATCCTGAAGATGGCGTCGAGGGTGCGGCCGAGCGCGAAAGCCGAGGCGCCGAAATGGGAGGGGCATCGTGAGTCGCATCAAGCTGCTCGAGGATCGGCTGATCAGCCAGATTGCCGCCGGCGAGGTGGTCGAGCGGCCGGCGTCCGTGGTCAAGGAGCTGATCGAGAACGCGCTCGATGCCGGGGCCCGAGACATCGCGGTGGAGCTCGAAGCGGGCGGCAAGCAGCGCATCGTCATCACGGATGATGGTTCGGGAATGGGCGCGGACGATTCCTTGCTGGCCTTCGATCGCCATGCGACGAGCAAGATCACCACCTTCGACGACCTCGAGCGGATCGGGAGCTTCGGCTTTCGTGGCGAGGCCTTGTCGTCGATCGCGGCGGTAGCTCGCGTCGAGCTGCGGACCGCGACCGAGCCGGGGGAGGGGCACCGTGTGCGCATCGAAGGAGGGCGGGTCAAGGTGGCCGAGCCGGTCGCCCATCCCCGCGGCACACGCATCGAGGTCAGCTCGCTGTTTTGGAACGTGCCGGCACGCCGCAAGTTTCTCAAGCAGCCGCAGACCGAGCTCCGCCACGGTCTGGCCGTGGTCCAGGGCTATGCCATGGCGCACCCGGAGGTCCGATTCGAGCTGCGTCATGCGGGGCGCGTCTTGCTCGAGACCAATCCGACAACCAATGACATCGAGGGGCTCGGTCAGCGGATCGCCCAGATCTTCGGACGCGCGCTCCGCGACCAGCTGACGCCCATCGCACCCGGCCCGACGGCATCTGGAGAAGCGATCGAAGGCTTCGTCGGAGATCCGACGACGGCCGGTGGGCGACGGCACTACATCTTCGTCAATCGACGCTTGGTCCGCGATCGCGCCGTGCTGGCGGTCTACTACCGCGCCGTTCGCGACGTGTGGAAGAGCGATCGCTTCCCAGCGCTCTTTCTCTTCCTGGCGCTCGATCCCGAGGCCGTGGATGTCAACGTTCATCCGCAAAAGTCCGAAGTCCGCTTTCACGATCCGGGCTTTGTGGGACGGGTGGCATCGGCGCTGCGGGCGACCCTCGAGTCGACCCGGGGCGAGGAACCGGCACCCTTGCGGACCCCGGTCTCCTTTCCCACCGCGCCTGCGTGGGAAGGGCTCGGCGGCCGTGGGGGAGACGACGGCTGGAAGGTTGCGGACGAGGTGCGCGAGGAGCCTGCCTGGCCGGCGTCCCATGGGGCAGTGGCTGCCGACGGAGGAGCGGGAGAAGGGCGTCCGGAACCCGCCTCGCCCGGAACCGCGCCGGGGCCATCGGCCGCGACGTCACCCCAAGTTCTCGCGCAGCCGACGTTTGCACCGCCTCCGCCGCGTTCGGTGCCGCTTTCCGGACGCAGCGGTCCTCCCCGGCGCTTTCGCATTCTCGGTCAGTACAAGGGTAGCTTGATCTTGCTCGAGGGGCCGGACGGGCTCTACCTGATCGACCAACACGTTGCCCACGAGCGCCTGCTGTACGAGCGCATGCGAACGTCGTTCGAGCAGCAGACCGGTGCC
>CALFAM010000030.1 GCA_937948815.1 uncultured bacterium | reverse complement strand
GGCCCCGCAGCAGCGTCGGGTCGTCTTCGATGATCAGGACGGTTTCCGTGGGCATGTCAGGATGGTTCCTCTTGGCACAGCGTCAAGTCGACCGATCGACGTTCGGTGCAGCGGCGGTGTCCGGTCCAGCGACAGAAGTCGGTGCGGGGGGAAGGCGGACCGTGAACGTACTTCCCGCGCCCGCGTGGCTGTCGACCTCGACCGTTCCCTGGTGGGCCCGAACGATGCGCGCGACGATGCTCAACCCGAGCCCGCAGCCGCTGCCGGGGCGAGAGAGCGTCTGATCGGCTTGGAAGAATCGATCGAAGATCTTGCCCTGATCGCGACTGGCGATGCCCATGCCGTTGTCTTGAGTCTCCAGGCAAACCGCTCCGTTCCTCGCGTAGCCCCGCAGGACGATCTTCCGAGGAGGGGCGGCGTACTTGTGGGCATTGTCGAGCAGGTTGAGCAGCACGGTCTCGAGCGCGTCGGGATCGGCGTCGAGGAATGGCAACGCTGGCTCGACCTCGACGGTGAGTTGTTCGTGCTCGGATTCTGGTAGGCGATCACGGAACGAGTCGGCTGCGCTTTCGATCACGCGGCGTGCAGAAATTCGTTGCATGTCGAACTGCTGGCGATCTTTCTCGAGGCGCGAAAAGGTCAGGAAGTTGTCGACCAGTCGCGATAGCCGAGCATTCTCCTTGGCGATCAAAGACAGGTATTCGCGCACCCGCTGGGTATCGTCGACGCCGGTTTCGAGCAGCGTGTCGACCAGCAGGCGGGTCGAGGCGAGGGGTGTCTTCAGCTCGTGGGAAACCGTTGCCAAGAGATCATTCTTCAGTCGGGTCAGTCGAAGCTGACGCTCGACCACCCGCCCGACCAGGATCGCCAGCGAGAGGACCGCGAGAATGACCAGGCCACCGATCAGCAGGTAACCGTGGATGCGCTGGCTCGCGGCAGCGGCAAAGAGTGTCTGGTCGAGGGGACGCAGGACGAGCTGCCAGTCCGGCAGCCAGGCACCCGCGGCGCGCGCGACCAGAAACGTCCCCTCAGCTTCGGTGCCAGGCGGCAGCAGCTCGACGGTGGTGTCCTCGGGCAGGGTCTGCTCGGCGAGGAAGGCCGTGAACGTTCGCGTCAGGAAATCCTGGTCGTAGAGCGCCGTGACCCTGCCGCTCGGGGAAGCAAGCTGCCAGATCCCGGGCAGCTCGGTGGGTTGGATACCGTTGTTGCTCGGCGCTTGCGTCGCCGTCTCGAGGTAGCGGGAGGCGAGGATCTCTGCGCCGAGTGCGGCGCGTGCTGGTGCCAGAGTGGAAGCGAGCCTGGGCAGCTCGGCCGAGGCAGCGATCAGCTCCTGGAGCAGAAAGCGCCGTTGGCCCGCAGGCATAGGGGGTGCGTCATCGTCGAGCAAGCGAGTCAGAAGGGACGCGGCAACTCGTTCGCGCCGGGCAGCACGATCGACCTGATCCTGCGTCGCGAGCAATTCGAGCGCGCGCAGCAGGGCGTTCGGTGCGATCAGGCGTCCCTGTGCATCGGTCGCATCGCGATAGAGGGGGCTGGCGAGGGTCTCGGCGAGGGTCGCGATGGCGTCGGAAGCGCGCCCGGCGCGGACCAGGCATCGCGTCTGGGCGAGGAACGCTCGGGCGGCGCGATTCGGCTCTCCGGCCTGCGCTGCGATCGCGGCATAGGCCGTGGCGGCCGTAGCATGCTCGCCCGCTTGCTCCAGTTGCTCGGCGCGCCTCCAGGCAGCGCTCGTCTGGCCTGGTGTGACCGAAGCCGCGTCTGCGATGGGGTAGAGGAGCCCGCCGTCAGCGTCGTAGAGGATCAAGCTATCCGCGAGCTCGTTTCGAACGGATGAGTCGAACGCCTGTGCAGCGCGGGCTGCGTCGATCGTCACGGGTTCGGCAAGCTCCGATCCCGCGGCCAGATCGTCCAGGGCGGCTGCCCGGGTCTGCCAGTGCTGACCGAGGGCTTGTTGCAGCTCCGCGAGGCGTGATTGGTAGGCGTCGCGCAGGCGCTGACGGACCGCGAGCTGCTCGTTGTGCATCGCCTGGCTCATGAACCAGAGGACCCCTGCGGTCGGCACGAGGACGACGGTAAGCAGAAGTAGCAGAACAGGCCATGACTGACGGTCATGGCCTGTTCGTCGTTTCGAAGACACGGTGGGCATGGTCCGGGCTTCAGTTCGAGGAGCGATACCAGAGTCGAATGATCTGGGTCCATTGAGCAGTCCCCAGCTCGACGCTCAGGGCGCTGTCTCCGTAGGACTCGCGAGGATCTCGGGCGGTCAGCGGCAGCAGAATCGTCTCGATGCTGATGACCTCGATTGCCTTTTCAGTGGCCCATTGCCGGGCCTCGACAACGACGTCGTCGAGAGGACCGACCTTGTGGCTCCGCCACGAGCCGCCCTTGGTGACCACGGCAGGGTTGAAGTCCTTGTAGGCGAACATGGTGTTGGTCTCCCTTCGAGCGAGGAATGCCCTTGATGGCATCGCCCTCGACGCTGCTATCGTTGGTCGACGCTCTCGGCGATGGCGTCGAGGGTTGGGCGTAGCTGCTCGAAGCGACCCACCGGCGTCCGGAAGATGAACTCGAGGCGGACGTTTTCGATGAAGGTGTAGAGCCGGTATTGGACCCACGGCTCCCCATTTCGAACGTAGTCGCCAATGAAGCTGATCGCCGCCCGTCCTCCGATCGCACGCTCGGTCCAGCTACCGTCGCGCATGGCAAAGCCTTCGAATCGTCCGATCGCCCCTTCGAGCTCACGCTCGGTGCTTTCGACCAGGCCCGGACACCTCTGGCAGCGGTTGATCTCGACCGCGGCGATCACCGCGGCCTCGGGATCCAGGAAACGAATCAACGCGCTGTTCACACGCTCGGCAGAGCGCCGTTCGTCGAGCAACCAACCGGCGGGCAGGCTGCCGCCGAAGCCGAAGTCGTCCATGCCGAAGGGCACCGTTTCGTCCAAGGCGATGCGCCCGATCTCGGCAAGCTCGACCAGGACCCCCGAGGCCTCCACGCGGGCCAAGTAGCGCTCCGGGCTGGTCGTGTACCACAGCGTCTGCACCATCTTGCCCATGTCGAGCTTGACCACGTGGCACTCGAACGCGCCTGCAGGCACTTCGCAGGGTTCCGTGTCGGTCACCTCGATGACCGCGTCCGTGGCTTCGCCGGTCCAGGGCAGCAGAAGGCTCAATTCGGCTCGATAGCCGGGCTCTAGGGGCAGGGTCCGAAGAAGGTGCAGCGCTTGCTCGTTGTCGAATAGTGCCGGGCTGTGGGCCAGACGGTGCTCGCCCGCCTGGCGGCTGACGACCACGCCGTCAGTTTCATACCGAACGTCCGCATTGCCGAGCAGGCCGTGGCGGAACATGCTGCGCAGTGGCCTCTGCGAGTCGGGGTTGACCAACACCCGGCTGACGCCGTAGTTGTCCGCGTTGTTGGCGACCAGTCGGCGAACCTCGAGCTGCCAGGTATCTTCACCATCGACCTGGACCGCATGCGCCATCTGGAAGAGGATGCCGACCCTCCGGCCGGTCGGCAAGCCCAGATGGTAGGTGAGAAACTCGCCGTCTGCCCAGGGTGCGGGATCGAGCGTCAGCTCGGAAGGGGCCGCTGCGAGCTGCTGTCGGGCCTGAGCCACCAAGCTCGCCTGGTCAGGATAGGTCCGGATCAGGGTGTCGAACGCGTCGTTGGCGTCTGCGGTGCTCCCTTGCTTCAGGAGGCATAGACCGAGGTGGTATTGCGCCTGGGCTGCATGGGGCCCGCGCCGCCCCTCGTCGTCGATGATCTGGGCGTAGAGCGCGATCGCGGCGTCGAGGTCGCCGACGGTTTGCTCCGTGTAGAGAGCCTTCTCCAGCAGGGTCGAGGCGTTCGCAGCCTCGATCGGTCCTGCAACGACCAGGGAAGCTGCGAAGAGCAGCAGGGTCGGGATCATTCGTCTTGTGGATGTCTTTCTCATGTGGAAACTCCTTCGGGGTTGGTTTCTGGTTCGAAGGAGACGATACGGAGAGCATGTTACGGTCTTGTTACCGGAATTTCCTGCTCTTGTCCGATTCGTGTAGCGCCATGGCCGACGACACCACGAAGCTGCTCTCCGCTTGGCGTGCTGGTGATGCCTCGGCCCTGGATCGGCTGCTGCCCCTGGTCTACGACGAGCTCCACCGATTGGCGCGTGCTGCCATGCGCCGAGAGCGGCGTGATCACACCTTGCAGCCGACGGCATTGGTCCACGAAGCCTACGTGCGCCTGATCGCCCAGACGCGGGTCGACTGGAAAAACCGGGCCCACTTCATTGGCGTCGCCGCACACTTGATGCGTCGCGTGACGATGAATCACGCCCGCGAGCATGGCGCGGCAAAGCGCGGCGGCGGCGCGCTGAAGGTCTCACTGACGGCCCACGACCTTCCCGGCGGGTCGGCGCCCGCGGCTTCGGCGGCTGACGACGCGGGCGTGGAAGACGTCTTGGCGCTCAACCAAGCCCTCGACCGGCTCGAGCGCCAAGACCCGCGCCAGGCGCGCATCGTCGAGCTGAAGTTCTTCGGCGGGCTCGCCAGCCGTGAGATCGAAGAAGTGCTCGACATCTCTCGCTCGACCGTCGACCGTGAGTGGCGGATGGCGCGTGCCTGGCTGAAACGCGAGCTGTTGTGAGCCCGGCGGAGCGTGCGTCCTGGCAGCGGATCAAGGCGCTCTTCGAGTCCGCGCGGATGCAACCGGCCGACCAGCGCGCCGCCTGGCTGGACCGCGCCTGCGGCGACCAGCCCGCGGTACGCGCCGAAGTTCTTTCCTTGCTCGAGGCCGACGCGCAGTCGTTGCCCTGGCTCGATGGCGACGTGGTCGAAGCCGTGCCGGCCCTCTTCGCTCCCGAACGGCCTGGTTCGCCACACGCGGTGGCCATGCCCGAGCGAGTCGGCCCCTACGCCTTGGTTCGCGAGCTCGGTCGCGGTGGCATGGGGACGGTCTACCTCGGGAAGCGCGCCGACGAGCAGTTCGATCAGGAAGTCGCGATCAAGCTGATCAAGCGTGGCATGGACAGCGACGAGCTGGTCGCGCGGTTTCGACGTGAGCGGCAGATCCTCGCCACGATTGCCCATCCGAACATCAGCCGTCTACTCGATGGCGGCATGACCCGAGATGGCCAGCCCTACTTGGTCATGGAACGGATCGAAGGCGAGCCGATCGATCGCTTCTGTGAGCGCCACCAGCTTCCGATCGCGCGCCGCCTGGGGCTTTTTCGCAGCGTCTGTGATGCGGTGCACCACGCCCATGGCTGCCTGGTCGTGCATCGCGACATCAAGCCGGGGAATGTCCTGGTCACCGCGGAAGGCGTCCCCAAACTGCTCGACTTCGGGGTCGCCAAGCTGCTCGATGCGGCCCATGGCCCAGCGCGAAGCATGGTCACCACTGGTGCCGTTCCGCTCACCGCCGACTATGCCAGCCCCGAACAGCTCCGTGGCGACGTGATCACCACCGCGAGCGATGTCTATGCCTTGGGCGTGATGCTCTACGAGCTGTTGACCGGTCGGCGCCCCCATCAGCTGGCGAGCCTCGACCGGCGGGCAGCCGAGCGTCGGGTATGCGAGACCGATCCGCCGCTCGCGAGCACGGTGGCCGCGGTCGTGGATTCTGGTCGTCCGCAGCGTCGCTGGCGCCGGCAGCTCACGGGCGACCTCGACCGAATCGCCGCCAAGGCGCTCCACCGTGAGCCGCGGCGTCGCTACGGGTCGGCGGCCCAGCTCAGCGACGACCTGCGCCGGCACCTGGCCGGCTTGCCAGTGATTGCGCGACCCGACACCTTGCTCTACCAGGCCGGGAAGCTGGCCCGTCGTCACCGCGTGGTCGCCTCGGCTGCCGTGCTGGTGGCGCTCTCGCTCGTGATGGGCTTGGTCGCCACCTCGTGGCAAGCACGGATCGCGCGGGCCGAACGGGAGCGTGCCCGTGAGGAGGCCACGACCGCCACCGAGGTCGCCGACTTCCTGGCGGGCGTGCTGCAAGAGACCGATCCATTCGCGCGCCAAGGTGAAGAGATGAGTGTGCCGGCGTTGCTCGATCGGGCAGCGGTCCGCATCGAAGACGAATTGCGCGGTCAGCCGCGCGTTCGTGCTCGGGTGTTGGAGACCCTCGGTGTCGCCCTTGGCCGCAACGACGTCTTGGACCATGCCCGTACCCTGCTCGAAGAAGCATTGGCCATCCGCCAAGAAGCGCTCGGTCCGCAGGCACCCGAGACCGCTGACAGCCTGCGCGCGATCGGTGGCCTTCTGCGACGCGCGGGCGATCTCGCTGAAGCCGAGGCCGCCTTGCGGCGGGCGCTGGCCATTCATCAGGCGCGGGGCGGCGCAGAATCGGTCGCTGCGGCAGAGGTCGTCGGCGAGCTCGCCTCGGTTTTGCGCGAGCGCGGTGCGTTCGACCAAGCCGTGCCGCTGGCCCGGCAGTCGCTGTCGATTCGTCGTGCGCGATTCGCCGACGGGTCCGTGGAGGTGGCTGAGGCGCTCAATGATCTCGCCTTGCTGCTCACCGAGCGAGGTGATCTCGCCGGTGCCGAGCCGCTCTACCGCGAGGCGCTCGCCATGTACCGGGCACGCCATGGGGAGGGCCACCCCTCGGTCGGCATCACCCTGCAAAACCTGTCCGATCTCCTCCTGAAGCAAGGGCGACTCGGGCTGGCGATCGAGTCGATGCAGCAGAGCCTGGCCATCACCCGCGCGTCTGTCGGCGACAGCAGTCATCTGGCGAGCGGCCTGAACACCCTTGGGGTTCTGCTGCGTCGGGCGGATCGCTTCGAGGAGGCACGGGAGGCGTACGAGGAGGCGCTGGCGCTTCAGCATCGCTTACTGGGCTCCGAGCATCCAGCCGTGGCAACCACGTCGACCAACCTTGCGGTCATCCTGATGACAGTCGGCGATCTGTCCGGTGCCGAAGCCCAACTCACGGGCGCCCTGTCAATCTTGGCTCGGCAAAACGGAAACGAACACCCAGCCAGGGTGCAAAGCCTGCATGTTCTCGGGCAGCTACGGCTTCACCAGGACCAGCCAGACGAGGCCGTCGTGGCGTACCGCCAGGCCCTGATGCTCGTCGAGCAGGCGAGGGGGCGGGAGCATCCGCAGGTCGCTTCGGTGCTGGTCGGTCTGGGTCGTGCCCAGCTCGCGGCGGGCGAAGCACCGGCGGCCGAGGACGCGCTCCGTCGTGCATTGGCCATCCGCCAGGCTGCCCTGGGCCCGGAGCACGATGCCGTGGCGTCCGCGAAGAGCTGGCTCGGTGCCTGTCTCACGGCGCAGCAGCGCTATGCCGATGCCGAGCCGTTGTTGGTCGCGGGCTACCAGCACCTCCGGGCAAGTCGCGGCGCCGAGCACAGCTCGGTCCAAATGGCCTGGGACCGTCTTCAACTGCTCTATCGTGAGCGCGGACGCTGAAGCCTGCGTTCCCCAAAGTCGGCGGTATTGCACTGATCGGGCTTGGATACTTCGCGTGGCGGTGTCAGGCAATCGTTCCAGGCGCCGAGCAGGGCCATCACATCGTCGAGATCGATGGTTCCGTCTCGATCGAGATCACGCCAGCAGGTCGGGTCGACGTTGTTCTCTGCATTCTCCAAGTACTGAAGAAGAAACGCTCGATCCCCGCTCCCGAGATGCCCGCTCTGATCGAAGTCGGCGCGCCGCGCACCGGCAGGCAGTGGGGCGGTGGTCCCTTCGAATGCTTTGATGTAGCCCTCGAGGGCAACGAGATCCCGGGGACAAATGTAGCCGTCCCGGTTGAGGTCGAGGTGGCAGGGATGACCGAAGGCAGCGAAGATCGCCTCGCGGTCTCCAGCGTCGAGAGCGCCCGAATCGTCAAAGTCGAGGGAGCAGACCTGGCCACAGGCATTCAAGTCGGCGCATAGGGGATCCGAAGGGTCCGAACAGAAGCTACGCACCAGGCTGCGATCGGCTGCCGTCACCTGACCGTCGCCGTCGAGATCCTCGCGTGCCGCGAAACCAGCCCCTACCAGGGCGTCGACCTGCCTGACATCCGCCCCGCCGACGGCACCGTCGTCGTTGACGTCCGCCACGCGACAGCCGTCGACCACCTGAGCGGAGGCGGCGGCCAGCGGCCAGCAGCCGAGAACGAGAACGGCGAAGAGCCGCTTGGCGGCATCGCGAACGATGCCGCCAAGCGAGGGTCTCAGAACGGTCAGCATGGACCCCAGGCCGCCAGCAGCGCCCAGAGGTCATTGGTGTCCACGAGGCCGTCCTTGTTCAGGTCCGGCCGACAGTCACGCCCGTTCGCCGCGGCCAACACGTTGGCATCGAGAAGCGTGACTGCACCGTCGCCGTCGAGATCGGCGCGTGTGGCGGGCAAGCCGGGACCCACGGGCTGGCCGAGGTAGAGCACGAAGAGATCGACATCGCCATCGCTGTCGACCGTGCCGTCTCGGTCCAGATCCGCGCGACAGTCTCGGCTATAGGAACCTTCGAGTGCCTCACGGTCGGCGGCGTCGACGGTGGAGTTGCCATCGGTGTCATCCAGATTGGCGGCGCAATCCGTGCAAGTTTCTCCCAGAAAGGCCTCCCAGAACGCGATGTCCGCATTGTCGACCTCGCCGCTGCCATCGACATCGACCCGAGGGTCTGGTTGACCGAAGGCGCTGCTCAGGAAGACGACGTCCAAGATGTTGACCGTACCGTCGCCATTGAAATCCACCGCCCGGCAGCCGTCGAAGGCCGCAGCCGGCCGGACGATCACGAGTCCTGCGATGAAGACCAAGGGCGCGATCCGAAGAAGTGCTTTCATCCTGCTTTCTCCTATCATTCCTTTGCAGTGAATGACGAGCTCAGGTACAGACGGCACGTGCCGATCCGGCTGCCACTCGCCACGATTACAAGGGAACGCTCCAAGCGGGTGAACAATGCGTCATGCCTTGAATCGAAACCCATCCGCCGAGACGCAGCGAAGATCGCAAGCGTGTCGCGCGTAGAAGCCGTGAGATCATGATGACTCGCTCCGCCACGTGTTGACCGACCGAAGATGCTCGAGATCGATTCTTCCCTCGCCTGCCCCCGGTGCGCCGGCACGCCCCTGGCCAAGCTCGAAGATGCCACCGGCTTG
>CALFAM010000029.1 GCA_937948815.1 uncultured bacterium | reverse complement strand
CGGCCGGATCGAAGGAACAGTGCGGTACGAAGACGGCTCGATCCCGACCGGGCTCGAAGTGCGGGTGTTCAACCCCGTCTTCGAAGAGGGGCGGATCGCGTTCGTGGCGTCCGACGGGCGTTTCCATGCCGACGACATCATGGTCGGCGCGGTCGAGATCTCGGCCAACGACGACCAGGGCCGGTTCGCCTACGCGACCGTGGAGCTGCCGTCCGCGGGCGAGATCGTCGATCGCGATGTCGTGATCGTCCGTTCCGCTCCAGCGCCCACCGGGCAGGTGCGCGGCACGGCCACCAATGCCGATGGCTCGGCAACGATCGATGGCGCGATTCTGGCGCTCTACGTGGACGAGGTCTTCGTCGCGACGACGACGAGTGACGCCAGCGGACACTTCAGCTTCGGAACCGTCCTCGCCGGCACGGCGGAAATCGAGATCTTCGATCCCGAAACCGCGGTCACGGGGGGGCGGATCTTCTTCGAGATCGCGCCGGACGCCGTAGTCGACATCGCGGTTCCGCTACGCGATGCACGCGCCACCGTCACGGGAAGGGTCTTGCGCCAGCAGGTGGATGGCGCTGTGGTGCCCGTGGCCGGCGCTATGGTCTGGTTGCGTGGCCAGCAGGCCAATACGGTCAGCAACGACGACGGCACCTACCGATTGGAAGGCGTGCTCGCCGGCGATCAGCTCCAGGTGCAGGCGGCGGATCCAGCCACCCTCGAGCGCGTTCAGGCCGCGCTCGGCTCGGTACCGGCCGGCGGCATTCTCGAGCGCGACCTGCTGTTCATCGAGCAGTCGAACCTCACTGGCGCGATCATCGGCGAGGTGCTGGATTTCGATGAGATGCCCGTAGCCGGTGCCTTGGTGCGCGTTGCCAACAGCCTCGAGGGCGCCATTGGCTGGGCCTACGAAGCGGTCACCGACGCCAACGGACGGTTCGTGCTGCGCGGCACGGCCTTCGATCCGAGCGGCCAGCCTGTCGACATCGGCTTCGAGCCGGGCACCTACGCGCTGCACGCGATCGCGGGCAGCTTCGGCGCCGTTGCACCGGCGGAGATCCGCTTCCCGGGGGAGACGCCCTTCGTGACCCTTCAGCTCGAGCGCGGGCAGGTGCGGATCGAGACCGCGGTGCTCCAGCAAGACGGCACCGAGGTTGGTGTCCTCTCCCAGGTTCAGTGGCGGCCGACGGTGGTGGAGTTTGGCCTGGTGCGCGAAGCCGCGCTACCGATCACCGTGGAGACCGATGCCAACGGCTTCCTGACCTTCGACAATGTCTTGATCGGGCCCTATGAGGTCTTTGTCTCGAATGCCTTCCACGGTGAGCGCAGGATCGATGGCCGCCTGATCCATCATGGCCAAGAAGCCGTCCACCGGATCGTTTTCGAGGAGACGACCGGTGCTGTGCGGGGGCGAGTGCTCGACTGGGATGGCGTGACACCCGCCGCGGGCGTTTCGGTCAGCCTGACGTCGCGGACGATCGGCCGCTTCGACGTCACGACGGATGTCGAAGGCCACTATGCCTTCGAGCTCGTGCCGATCGGCCAGTCCTTCGACATCGTGGCGACTCTCGATGCCGACGGCGTCTTCCGAACGGCGCGGAGTGGTGGGCGCCTGCAGCGTGGTGGGCAGGAGATCGAGGGTGTCGACATTGTCTTGCCCCGACGCGGCTCGGTGGTCGGCCTGGTCGAGGATGCCGATGGCGTGCGGGTTCCCGGGGCCGTGGTGACGGTGCGCGAGCATGCCTATCCGCACCGCAACCTGACGACGACCGGCGACCAGGATGGAAACTATGCGATCGATGGCGTGATGGCGGGCGGTTTCACGATCCGCGCGCAGGCGCCGAGTCTCGGCGGTCTTGGCGGACGAACCCAGGGCTTCATCGCGGACGAGGGACAGATCGTCGAGACCGTGATCGTCCTCGAAGCCACTGGCGAGCTGATCGGGCAGGTGACCAGCCCGGTCGATGGCAGCCCGGTGCCGTCGGCACGTATCCGCCTGGCAGGTGGGGGTTCGTTGATCGAAGCGATCGACGCCGACGAAGAAGGGCGCTACCGCTTCCAGCTCTTGCCACTGCGGACGTATCGCGTTCAGGCCTTCGACCCGGCCAGCGGCCGCCACGGCGAAAGTGCTCAGGTTGCGATCGGCAGCAACGGCCAGCTGGTCACTGCCGATGTCGTGCTTCAGGTACGCGGCGAGGTCACGGGCCGGGTGTTGGCGCCGGATGGTGCGGGGTCCGTGCCCCTGGCCGGCGCCACGGTGCGTCTGCGGAGTCAGACCGGCTTCTTCTTCCTCGATACCCACAGCTCGACGGATGTCGACGGTGTCTTCCTCTTCGGTGGCATTCCCGAGGGTGACTTCGACCTGTCCGTGCGCGAGCCAGACGGGCGCCGGCGAGCAACAGGCTCCGGCACCATTGGCATGGAAGACGAAGTGGTGACGGTCGACCTGGTGCTCGAAGCCTTCGGCTCGGTGATCGGAAGCGCGCTGCAACCGCTCGGCGCGCCACCAGGGCTCTTCCCGAACGCCAACGTACGTCTGCTGGTCGGCCGACGGTTGATCGACGCCAGTCTCGACAATCCCTACACCCTCGATGGCGTGCTTCCCGGGGAGACCTTCGAGGTGCGCGCCGAGGCCATTGGCGGTCCCCAGCGCGGGGTCGCGAAGTCGCGCATGCCAGCCGAAGGTGGGCAAGTCGCGCTCGACGTCACCATGCTCGGGCGGGGACAGGTCGAGGTCGTCGTCACCGATAGCTTCGGCCAGCCCGTGCCCGGCGCCGACGTGCAGATGACGGCACGAAACGCCTTCGGATGGGACAGTCGCCAGGCATCGACCGGTGCCGATCATCGGACGACTTTCGGCGATGTCGAAGCCGGCGCGATTTCGGTCCATGCACACGATCCTTTCCGGGACCTGCGCGGCGCCGCGGCTGGCGAGCTCGCCCTCGACGGCGAACGCGTCGTCCTGACGGTGGCGCTCGAGGACACGGGCTTTGTCGAAGGCACGGTGATGCTCAGTGACGGAACGACGCCGGCGACCGACGTGATCATCGCGCTGTCGGCCCAAGGCGACTTCCGATTCGCGCAGGCAGCCGAGGACGGCAGTTTCCGATTCGATGCCGTGCCCCTCGGCGCATGGACGCTGAATATCCAGGAAGAGTTGGGGCTCGGGCGCTACGAGGCCGTAGGCCGGATCGACGCCAACGGAGAAGTCGATGACCTGGGCGTCCTGGTGCTAGACGATGCCAATCCTGCAGTGGTCTCGATCGTGCCGGAGACCGGCGCCCGCGACGTGCCGACTGACACCGCGATCGTGGTGACCTTCTCCGAGCCGATCGACGTCGCCCGATGGCGTGGTGACAGTGTCCACGTACGCCGCTTCGGCTTGAACCCGACACCGCTCAGCGCAACGTGGAACGCAGAGGAAACCGCGGTAACGCTCCAACCGGCCTGGCCGCTCGAGAACGATGCCCTCCACGAGGTGATCGTCACCACGCGGGTGGTCGACCGCGCGGGGCGATCGATTCCCGACACCGTGCGTGCCACGTTCAACACGGCGGACGAGATCCCGCCTGCCGTGATCGGCATCGTTCCGCGGGATGGGGAAAACCAGGTCGCCGTGGCCAGCCCGATCATCATCACGTTCTCCGAGCCGGTGGTCCGGGATTCGCTCTCCAGCACCTCGCTCGAGATCTTCGATCTGACCACGGACGAGGGTGTGACCTCGACCGTCCAGCTTCGCCCGAGCGGACGTGAAGCGATTCTCACCGCATCACTCGGACTGGTGTCCGATCGTCAGTACCGGGTGACTGTGCAGACCGTTTCCGATGCCTCGGGCAATGCCATGCCCATGCCCGTGGTGACCACGTTCTGGACCACGGACGAGACCCTCCCGGTCGGCAACTTCGTGATGCCCGACGCGGGCGCGACGTACACGGCCGGCGATGTCATCGATGCGTCGGTGATCGCCACCGACAACCGCGGCGTCGAGACCGTGACCTTTGCCTTCGGGGACAGCGGCCTGGAGGACGGCCGCTTCGAAGCGGCTGACCAGGGTGGCGACGTCTACCAGGCGAGCTTCCCGGCACCGCGGGTCACCGTCGCGCAGGATCTGTCGCTTCAGGCCGAGGTCGTCGATCTCTTCGGCAATGTCACGGTGCTCGAACGCACGATTCGCGTCGAGCCGCGGACCAACGCCAGCGCACCGACGGTGCTCGCGCCCTGTCTCTACACCGGCGATCAGGTGCGGGCGGGCCGCGACCTCACGCTGCCGTTCACGGTCTCCGACGACGAAGGCATCGAGAGCTATGCGCTCTTCGTCGACGATGCGTTGGTCGAAGCGGTCCGCTTCCAGCACCACGACACGATCGACGACACCTTCGTGTGGCGCATGCCAGTCACCACGCTGCCGGGTACGCCGGTGGTCGTGCGCCTCGAAGTGACGGACTACGCGGGCAACCTCGGCATCTACGAGGCAACGATCGAAACACCTTCGGGGCTGCTCTTCAATGATGACCTCAGTCTCGATGCGGCATCCCTGGACGGGCAGCACGTCACCCTCGATGCGGGTACCTACACCATCACCGAGCCGCTGGCGCCCGCTTCATTGGTCTTGCTGTCCGGTGCCACATTGGTGAGCCCGAGCGGCGCGATCGACATCCAGACCGTGGACGATCTGCGTGTCCAGTGCGGCGCCGAGATCGATGTCGACGGCGGAGGCTACGCGGGCGGAACGACGGGTGCGGTCAACGGTGGTGCGCCGTCAGGCATCGTCGGCTCGTTGCCCGATACGGGTGGTAGCCACGGTGGCGTCGGCCTTGGCCTCGACCACGAGGGGCCGGCCGGGCCGACCTACGACTCGGTGTACGCACCGACCCTGGGCGGCGGCGGCGGCGCCCTTGCCCATGCGAACGAGACGGGAACGGCTGCCCCGGGTGGCGGTACCGTGCACCTCTCTGGCGCCGAGGTCGTCCTCGCGGGCGACGTTCTGGCCCGCGGCTTGTCCTCGGGGCCCGGCGGTACGGGCGCGGGTGGCAGCATCTGGATCGAGGCGGGCGCCCTCCGCGGTTCAGGACAGCTCCAAGCAACCAGTGCAGATTTTGGTTGGTGTGCAGCGATTCCGCACCGCCGCGAAGGCGTTGGCGGTGGCGGCCGAATCGCCATCGATGTCGCGAGCCTCGGTGACTTCGATCCACGAGTCCAAGCGCGGGCCTATGGCGGCCAGCTCCTCTCCGGCTGCAGCACCCTGAGCGTCCTCGGCATCGCGGGTGCGGGTACCGTCTTCGTACGCACTGCCGAGTCGGTCTACGGCGACCTGATTCTGGATGGTGGCGCGGCACGCGGCAGCCATTCCGTCGCGCCGCCAAGCGAGCCGTTCGTCGCGCTGCCGACGCCGCTGCCGCTGCTCGGTGAAGGGGCTGTGGTCTCGGTGACGGTCGACAACAGCGATCTCGTGCTCGACGGGGTCGAAGCCTTCCGCCCACGTTGGTTGGGTGCCTGGGTCCGGCTCTTCGATGCAGGTGACGCCGCGCTCGGATTCTTCCGGGTCAGCAGCATCGACGCGCTCGGCAGGCTGCGCCTCGAAGGCGCGGGCGCGGTGGTCGGAGCGGTGCGCTACGAGGGCGTCTACCGATTCGACAACGTGATCAGCCAGGACGGTGGTCAGGCGATCTTCAACTCGCCGCTGATCTTGGGCGATGCGGTGCTCGACGCGGACATCACCCTCGGGGGTCGCATCGAGGCGACCCGGCTGGACATTCGCAGCGGCGCCACGTTGCGAGTGTCGGCGACGGCGGCCTTCGAGCTCGACGTCGCCGACACGTTGACGATCGAATCCGGTGCGTCGATCGATGCTGACGGTGCCGGCTTCCCAGGACCACGCGAGGGCGACTTTGGTGTGGCGCCGGAAGGCATTGCGCCGTCGGAGTTTCGTGCCGGGGCGGGCCACGGTGGCCTCGGTCGAGAGCCCCGCCATGGCGACCTGAGCAATGCGGCCTATGGCAGCCCGTATTGGCCTCGCTTGGGCGGCGCGGCCGCGGGTGACCTCACCGGCGACGGTGGCGGCGGGCTCACCATCCGCGCGACCGCGATCGTCCTCGACGGCACGATTCGTGGGCGTGGCCAGGGCGACGTGGAAAGCAGCCATCAGGGTGCTGCCGGGGCGGGCGGCTCGGTGCTGATCGAAGCGTCGACGCTGGCAGGCTCGGGCGCCATCGATGCCTCCGGTGGCTCGTGGCTCCAGGGCGGCACGAACAGCACGCTGGTCGCGGGCGGTGGCGGTGGTGGCCGCATCGCGCTCCGGGTCGACGACCTCAGCGGTTTCGATGTCGTCGCACAGACCCTCGCCGATGGCGGAACGCAGATCAACGAGGCCGGCCTCACGAACGGCTATGCCGCGCCGGGTACGGTCTTCGTCTTCGATCAATCCTCGGTCTTCGGCACGCTGCACGTCCGCCAGGTGACGCGTGACACCGTCGATCTGCCTGCGACGCCGCTGCCGACCCTCGGCATGGGCACGATCGGCTCCGTCAGCGCGGAGACCTCGGTCGCGGGTGCCGCGTGGGTCACCAATGGCGGGACCTTCACCCTCGGCTCCGAAGGCGCGTGGCTGAGGATCGACGGCGTGGACTACCGCATCGTCGCCGAAGCCGCAGACCGCACGCGCCTGCTGCTTGCGGATGCCGACGGCTTGGTGAGCGTCGGTGACGCCTACGAAGGGGTGTGGAAGTTCGACGAGATCGTGGTCGATGGAGGTGCCACCCTCGTGTTCGCCGACCCGTCCGACGTGGATACCTTCACGGTGGGCGACGGCACGGTCATTCAGCCGGTGGGCGCCTGGATCACACCCGCGGAGGGGGAGTCCTTCGCCTCCGGCGCGCTGATTTCGGCGGCCGTGGACGTCGGTGCCAACCCGATCGACCGGGTCGTGTTCACCTTCGGCGGCGGCACGTTCACCGCTGCCGAGGCACCCTTCAGCGTCGACATCCCGGCGCCGACCGTTGCGCTCTCGACGGAACTGACGCTCTCGGCCGAGATCATCGACGACTTCGGCAATGTCTTGCCTCTCACGCGGCAGGTCACGGTGGTGCCTCATGCGAATGGCGTAGCGCCGACCCTCGAGGTCAACTGCCTCGATGACGGCGATCGGGTGCTGGCGGGTACGAACCTTCCGCTCGACATCACGGCCCGGGATGACGAGGCCATCGCAGAAACCGCGATCCGGGTCGACGGTGTCGAGCTCGAGCGCGTGCGCTTCGGCGTGGCCGCCGAGACGAGCCATCGCCATGTGTGGACGGTGCCAGGAGACGCCGTGGCGGGGCAGGTCTTCGCGGTGCGCTTCGAAGCGCTCGACTATGCGGGCAACCTCACCGTGCGCGAGCTCTCCGTGTCGACGCCGCAGGACATCGTGCTGAGCGGCGGTGGCACGATCGATGCCGCGAGCGTGGCAGGGCGTGACGTGGTGCTCGCGTCCGGATCCTTCACAGCCAGCGAAGCGCTTGCGCCGACCGCCATCGCCTTGCTCCCGGGCGCGACGCTCACCAGTGTCGCCGACGGCACACCGACGGGCCTCGCGATCCTGGCGAGCGAGATTCGCGTTCAGTGCGGCGCCACGATCGACGTCACGGCACGGGGCTTCGCGGGCGCGGTCGAAGGCTCACCCAACGGCCAGGCACCCGCGGGCATCGCGGTGTCGACGCCGGATGCCGGTGGTAGCCATGGCGGACTGGGTGCGATCTACAACGGCGACGGCGCGCCGGGCGACGTCTTCGGCAGCGTCTACGCGCCAACCCAGGCCGGTGGCGGCGGCGCCCTCGGTCTGGTCGATCAGACCGGCTTCGCCCACGCCGGTGGTGGCACGGTGCACCTGGTCGGCGACACAGTAGTGGTCGGCGGCGAGGTCCTGGCCCGCGGCGAGCCGCGCAGCAATATCGTCGGTCGGGCGGCAGGCGCTGGAGGCAGTATCTGGGTCGAGGCTGGCGTGCTGCGCGGTCGCGGCATCCTCGACGCCTCGGGCTCGGATGGCTGGCGCAGCTGCGGTGGCGGCGACGGTCCGGGCGGCGGCGGCCGCATCGCTCTCGATGTCCTGTCGTTCCTGGAGTTCGACCCGCGCGAGAACGCCAAGGCGCACGGCGGGCAGGTGGTCGGCTGCTTCGGCGAGATCGACGGCATCGCGGGTGCCGGCACCGTCTTCGTGCGCACCGCGGCCTCGACCTACGGTGATCTCCACCTCGATGGTGGCGAAGCGCGCGGTGCCCTGCACAGCTCGGTCGTCGACCCCTTCGTACCACCGCCGACACCGCTGCCGGCACTCGCGGCCGGCGCGGTGGCAGGTACGACGGTCGACGAGGGCGATCGCTGGATCCAGGGGGCTGGCGCCTTCCGGCCGCGCTGGCTCGGTGCCTGGATGCGCCTCGCCGATGCCGCTGGCACTGACCTTGGAAGCTACCGAGTCGTCGCCATCGACGCGGCCGGGCAGGCGCGTCTGGAAGGCGCGGGGATCGTCGCGGACGCGGCCAGCTTCACCGGGGAGTACCGTTTCGATCGCGTGACGACGCGCAACCATGCCCAGGTGGTGTTCGAGACCCCGTGGGTGGCGAACGACCTGGTGATCGCCGACAGCGCGGCGATCGGCGGCACGGTGCGGGCGCACAGCCTGACCGTCGAGGCCGGAACCACGGTGGCGACGCCGTACGTAGAGACGCTCTTCCTCGATGTCGCGACGAACCTGACGGTCGAAGCGGGTGCCGCCATCTCGGCGACCAGCCGCGGCTTCCACCATGCGGCCGACAGCAACGTGCCGGCCGGCGCGCCAGCGGG
>CALFAM010000028.1 GCA_937948815.1 uncultured bacterium | reverse complement strand
GTCGCCATCCGCCAGGCTGTTGCGCCAGTAGCGAAGAAGATTCTGAATCCGCAAACCGTCTGCCCTCCCTGACGCAGCCCCCAGCAGCGCACGCCGAGGTGCCGTCACAAAAGCCGTACTCGCCTATAGCAAGACTATATTTCAATTCAGCCGCGGCCCTTCCCTTACCCCCAAGAACATTTCGAGAAACACTCTCGATCGACGCTCGAACGGCCAGGGCGAGCGAGTACCGCGCCCTTCTCTTGGTGCCTGCCCACAAGTACCACCCTCGTGGCCTACTCCAGTGCTCCATCCAGGAGTGCCACCCTCGCGGTCTGCTCGACAAGCGTCTCCGGTCCAACCTGCGTACAAATCTCCGAATTCATGTTAGATGGCTGGCTCGATCGCGTGTTACGTGTGTGAGATGCCTCGCCCTCTTCGCTATCTGCCGTCGGGCCACCTGGTCGAGATCACCCTTCGAACCATGCAGGGACGGCTACTGCTGCGCCCAACACGTGAGGTAACCCAAACGGTGGCTGGCGTCATCGGCCGCGCTCAACGCCTGACTGGCATGGAAATCCATGCCGTGGTGTGCATGAGCAATCACCTGCACCTGCTGATCTCGCCCAGCTCTCTCGAGCAGCAGGCGCGCTTCATGAACCAAGTAGGCGGCAATGTTGCCCGCAAGGTTGGCAAGATCATCGGCTGGCGTGAGCGATTCTGGGGTCGGCGGTACCGAGCGATCGTGGTGAGCGACGAGGAGGTCGCACAGGTCGGTCGACTTCGATATCTGCTTGCCCACGGGGCCAAGGAAGGTCTGGTTGCGAGCCCTTGCCAGTGGCCTGGCGTCCATGCGGCATCTGCCCTTTCACAGGGAACGATGCAGATCGAGGGCATCTGGCGTGACGCGACCTCCGCTTACCGTGATCGTCAGGCGAAGCGAATGAGGCCGGTCAGAGCTTATGAGATCAAGGAATCGGTTCATCTCTCCCAGCTTCCCTGTTGGCGCCATCTGTCGCCCGGAGCCTATCGGCGCACGACCGCGGAGATGATCGCATCCATCGAAGCGGAAACGCACGACGAGCATGAGCGACCCGAGACCGCTCCCCTGGGACTTTCGCACATCCTTTCAGCTGCCCCCAACGAGAGGTCGGCACGGCTCAAACGTTCTCCAGCTCCTCGATTCCATGCCGCGACCTTGGCTGCGCGGCGGCAACTCCGATCGCACTATGCGACCTTCGTAGCTTGCTATCGCCGAGCTGCGAACGCACTTCGTCGACGCGAAACACCCATTGCATTTCCCAGCGGGTGCTTCCCACCGGCCTTACCATTCCAACCCGGCTAACACCTCGTACGCCACCCGCTTGAGATCCACATCGCGAACTGACCTACACTGCGAATTTGAATCTCCACGTTCTTCGGCCCAGTCCAGTTGGCAGCCAGTCGTCCCAAAGAAAGCGAACCCACGGAACGCCTCCGCTCCGGAACGAGCTCGTCTCAGAATACACCGGAGCCGACTAAGAACGTCCAGCGGCACCAGCCGTCGTGCCGGAAGCCGTCCCAGCCTTCGAGAACTCGCCCGGCCCTATAACCTTTGCGGTGGCACTTTTGGCAATAGGCACCACGAGGGCGGCACCTATTGCCGGCCGGCACCTATTGCCGGCACCTATTGCCGGCCAGCGGCGCCGTTCTCACCGACCCGTTGCTCTTCGGCGTCGTGCAGAACCAGCCGAAGGTCCGGGGGGACACTCGTCACCCCACAGACGCTCGCCCCATCAAACACTCCTTTCACACCATTTGTGCGCGGCGCGACATTTCATCTACTACTATCGATTCTTCGCTTCTCACAATTGCGGTGACCAGTTTGAACCTGCTTTTTGTTCCGGAGACTTCTCCCCATGACCAGGCACCATGAATCGAGGCTCTCCACCACCCTCCTCAGCCTCGGCTGGTGCGCCCTTGCGACCACCCAAGCCGGATTCATGCAGCAGCCCCTCAGGGCGCTGGACGGCACTTTTGAGGAGTCCATCAACGTTACCGTGGTCAACGTCGACGTCGTCGTGGAGGACGCGAAAGGACGCCCCATCTTCGATCTCGAAGCCGATGACTTCGAGGTATTCGAGGACGGTCGCCAAGTCGCTATCAACTTCTTCGCCGGCGCAGGCAAAGCCACGACTGCGACCGGTGAACATGCCGCTCCCAGCTCTGCCGCCACGACTGAAGAGGTCGCGCTTGATGTGGCTCCGGTAGGCCGGTACTTCGCCCTCTTCATCGACCACCGAAGTATTTTCCCCCATGACCGAAAGCGCATGCTGAGACAGCTCGCACAATTTCTCGCATCTGACCTCCGGGAAGAGGATCGCGTGACAGTAATGTCTTTCGATGGAGGCGTTCGGGTCGAGCAACCTTTCACCGCCGATCTGGAACGGGTCACCGACGCTTTCGAGCGAGTGCTCCAACGCCCTAGCGGTGGTCCGGCCCTTCGTCGTGATCGGGCGCGGACTCGCAGACAGATCATCGAGACGTTGACTGTCATCAGCGATTCCACCTGTAGCTCGGAGTTGACTAACCTTGCCGACGCCTACGCCCTCCAAGAAGGCGCTCGCTCCCAGCAGACTCTCGAAGCCCTACGTGCGTCAATCGACAGCTTGGCCGCGCTGCCCGGCCGAAAAGCTCTACTTTTCGTTTCCGGCGGCCTTCCCTTGCGTCCCGGGCTGGGACTCTACCAGCTCATCTCGGAATCCTGTCTGTACAGGGAGACTTCCAATCCCCAAGCCAATGTCTCTTCCTTGCTCGACGAGGTCGCCGCTCATGCAGCCGGTCAGCGCGTGATCTTTCATGGGCTCCAGCCCGCCGGAGCGCCAACCTTCGACCCTAGCGACCAGAGGGCGACCGTCACTGAACGGCAGCTTGCCCTCCACAACTCTCGAGATCCCCTCACCTACCTTGCCCAAGCCACCGGCGGTACCTCGATCTTCGGCACCTCGAGATTCGAGGACGCATTCGCAGCAATCGGCCGATCCCTCGACGCCACCTACAGCCTCGGCTATGAAACGCCGTCGAACCGCGACGGCAGTGAGCATCGCATCGAGGTGCGAGTGAAGCGACCAGGGCTGCGTGTCCGCCATCGCACGTCCTTCCGCGACGAGACCATCTCCGACACGCTCGCCGCCCAAACCCGAGCCGCCTTGCTTCAGGGAGCCGGTGCGAACCCATGGGACGTCGCGGTCGAAGTCGGGACCATGGTGCCCATCGAAGAGAAACGCGTTCAGGTAGACGCGACCGTGGTCGTCCCTCTCGCAGCGGCAACCTTCCTGCCGACGGCCGAGGGGTCGCAGGCGCGGCTTCGCCTGCTTTTCGCCCTGGAGGATGCCGATGGATATTTGTCCCCCGTACGCGAAATTCCGATCAAGATCGCCACGGCCGATAGCTCTCTCGAAGCCGCGCAGCGTCGAAGCTACCGGCACGAGCTGCAGCTGATCGTCCGTGTCGGCGTTCATCGCTTGGTGGTTGGTATTCACGACGATCACGGAAGGGCATTGTCGTTCACCACTACGTCGCTGCACGCCCCCTGAGACCGCCCCCACAGTTTCCCGAGTCAAGCCGCATCAGGCAAGGATACGCTCACCTCAAGGGAATCTCGATCGCGGCATTTCATGACGTTCGTCCGCCTCGCAGGGCGTTTCAGACAGATCTTTGCAGTCCTTCGTGGCTTCCCCAAACCTACTGGCTCGAAGCGAGGCGCGAAGACGGGGCGATCAGGCAAGACCTCACTGGCTACGGCGCATGTGCTGCTATTGTGGGAGTCCATCGCACCTGTGAATGTCGCATCGGTTGCCCCAAACGCTCCCAGTGGCGGTCGCTGAGGTACGCTCGGCAAGGGTGATAACCGCTTGCACGACCGGCTGGAGGCACCATGCAGCTCGCACCCCTCGACCAGTGGTTGATCGCCGCGTACTTCGCGGTCAGCTTGAGCGTGGGATTCTGGGCTGCACGGCGGGCAGGGACTTCGAGTCAGGGCTTCTTTCTCGCCGGCCGTCGCATGCCCTGGTGGCTGCTCGGGGCCTCGATGGTCGCGACCACCTTCTCCACGGATACGCCCAACCTGGTAACCGACATCACGCGGCGTCACGGTGTAGCGGGCAATTGGGTCTGGTGGGCCTTTCTGCTCACGGGCATGCTTACGACCTTCGTGTACGCACGATTGTGGCGGCGCACCGGGGTGACCACGGACCTGGCGTTCTACGAGCTGCGCTACAGCGGTCGTGCCGCGGCGTTCCTGCGCGGCTTTCGTGCGGTCTACCTGGGGATCTTTTTCAATGTCATGGTGATGGCGGCCGTGACCCTGGCCGCGATCAAGATCGGCGGCGTGATGCTCGGTCTCTCGCCGTTCGAGACCGTTGCCATCGCGGGCCTGGTGACGGTTGCCTTCAGCGCGGCGGGAGGCCTCACCGGCGTCGTGCTCACCGATGCGTTGCTCTTCGTGGTCGCGATGGCCGGCTCGATCGTCGCGGCGGTGGTCGCCCTGCGGCAACCCGAGGTCGGTGGGCTGCGCGGGCTCTTCGCCCACCCGGCGGTCGCGGATCGCCTGGACCTGGTGCCACCGTTCACGGACCCCGCCGTTTTCGTACCGCTTTTCGTGGTGCCGCTGGCCGTCCAGTGGTGGGCCTCCTGGTACCCGGGTTCCGAGCCGGGCGGAGGCGGCTACCTCGCCCAGCGCATGCTCGCGGCGCGCAGCGAGCGTCATGCCTTGGGCGCGACCCTGCTGTTCAATGTCGCCCACTACGCGCTGCGCCCCTGGCCCTGGATCCTGGTTGCGTTGGCCTCGCTGATCATCTTCCCCGACCTCGCTTCCCTGGCGCAGGCCTTTCCGCATATCCCCGCTCAGGTGATCGGTCACGACCTCGCCTACCCCGCCATGCTGACGCTCCTGCCCACCGGTGCCCTTGGCCTGGTGGTGGCCTCGCTGGCCGCGGCTTTCATGTCGACGATCTCGACCCATCTCAACTGGGGTGCCTCCTACCTGGCGAACGACGTCTACCAGCGATTCGTCGATCCCGACGCCGATGAGAAGACCCTCGTGCGCGTCGGCCGCCTGGCGACCGTGGTGCTGATGGTGCTCGCCGCCATGCTCGCGCTCCAGCTCGAGAATGCGTTACAAGCGTTCGGTTTGCTGTTGCAAATCGGCGCAGGCACCGGATTGCTCTTCATCCTTCGATGGTTCTGGTGGCGGATCAACGCCTGGAGCGAGATCACTGCGATGGTCGTGTCGTTCGCGGTGGCCGTGTTCTTCTTTTTCCAACACCGTGCACTCGACGGCCGGGAACCTCCGCTTCTCCCCTGGCAGGAACTGCTGATCGGCGTCGGCATCACCACGGCCGCGTGGCTTGCGGTCACATTTCTGACCCGTCCGACCGACTCCGCCACGCTGCAAGCCTTCTGTCGCCTGGCGCGCCCCGGCGGCCCGGGATGGCGCGCGGTTCCGCAGCCAACGGAAGTCGCCGCGATGCCCTGGCCGGTCCCGCGCGCCCTGCTCGCCATGCTGCTCGGCAGTGCCGCGGTCTATGCCCTGCTGTTCGCCACCGGCCTCGCCCTCTACGGCAAGGCCGTCACAGCCGCGCTGCTCGCCGGGCTCGCGATCGCCGCCACGGTGACCCTCGTTCGCATGCGCCTCTAAGGCCGTGTGACGCGCTCAGCGACCGATGCTACGCTCGGCGCCACCCTTCCCGTGCACGACCGTGAGGAACCGACCATGAGCCGAGGCGACCGACGCGACTTTCTGAAACAGACCGCGGGCCTAGCCATTACCGCTGGCCTCTCGAGCCTGGGATCACCACGCCCGGGACACGGCGCCGAAAACGACGCGACACCACCCCCCGAGGCAGGCCGCTATGGCAGTGCCGAGGGCTTTTCCGCGCCGCCAGTCGAGACCGTCAGGGTCGGCTTTGTTGGCATCGGGCTCCAGGGCGGTGGCCACGTTCGCAACTTCCTGCGCCTCGACAACGTGGAGATTCGGGCACTTTGCGACACGGACGCGGCACGTGCTGCCGAGGTGCGTCAATGGGTGGTCGACGAGGGGGCTCCAGCTCCCGATCTCTACACGCGCGGCGAGCGCGACTTTCTCCGGCTGTGCGATCGCGACGACATCGATCTCGTGCTGACGGCGACGCCCTGGCGCTGGCACGTACCGGTTTGCGTGGCGGCCATGGAACGGGGAAAGCACGTGGCGACCGAAGTTCCAGCGGCCTACACCGTCGATGGTTGTTGGCAACTCGTCGAGACCGCGGAGCGCACGCACAAGCATTGCGTGATGCTCGAGAACTGTTGCTACGGTCGCCGCGAGCTGATGATGCTCAACATCGTCCGTGCCGGATTGCTCGGCGAGCTGCTGCACGCCGAAGGTGCGTACATCCACGACCTGCGATCGATCAAGTTCAGCGATGAGAACGAGGGTCTGTGGCGTCTGGCGCACTCGATGACGCGCAACGGCAACCTCTACCCGACCCACGGCATCGGCCCGATCGCGCAGTGCTTGGACATCAACCGCGGCGACTTGATGGAGCGCATCGTCTCGATGAGCTCACCTTCTCGCGGGCTCGCGCGCTATGCCGAAGCCAACCTACCGGCGGACGATCCGCGCCGTCGCCAGCGCTACGCCCTCGGCGACATGAATACCTCGCTGATCCAGACGACACGGGGCCGCACGATCATGCTCCAGCACGACACCACCTCGCCGCGTCCTTACAGCCGGATCGACCTCGTTCAGGGAACCCAGGGCATCTACTCCGGCTATCCGGATCGGATTCACATCGAAGGCAAATCCCCTGCCCACGAGTGGGAGGATCCCGAGGCCTACCAGGAAGCTTGGGACCATCCGCTCTGGAAGGAAGTCGGCGAGGCCGCGCAAGGTTCCGGCCACGGCGGCAAGGATTTCCTCGAAGACTGGCGACTGGTCCGCTGCCTCCGCCAGGGCACTCCCATGGACATGGACGTCTACGACGCCGCGGCCTGGAGCGTGCTGACGGAGCTCTCCGAGCGATCCGTCTCCCGCCGCGCCATGCCGATCGAGATTCCCGACTTCACCCGCGGCGGCTGGCGCGTACGCGAACCCCTCGGCATCGTCGTCTGAAGCCCTTCGCGAATCACTGGGGCGTCGCGGCTCCGACCACGCGGCCGCGAACGACCACTTCCTTGCCGCGACGATCCCGATCAAGCGCGCTGTCCGACACGAGATCGGCTTC
>CALFAM010000027.1 GCA_937948815.1 uncultured bacterium | reverse complement strand
CGTGGGCTCCACGGTGTAGGTCTGGCGGTGCCAGGTCACCAGATTGGCAAGGCCGCCGTGGGTCACGGCGACGCCCTTGGGGCGGCCGGTCGAGCCGGAGGTGAAGATCACGTAGGCGAGCTGATCGGGCGTCGGTGCCGGGACCCGGTCGAGGGCTGCGAGGTCTGCAGCCGCCTCCTGATCCACGTCCCAGATCGCGCACGACGTCGACTCGGGCAGGCTGTGTCGCAGATCCGAGCGGGTGAGCAGCAGGTGGCAGCCGGCGTCCTCGAGCATCAGCTCCAACCGGTCGGATGGATTGTGCGGGTCGAGGGGCAGGTAGGCGCCGCCGGCAAGAAGCACCGCGCGTGCCGCGACGATCAGCTCTGGCGAGCGGTCGAGCAGCAAGGCCACCACGGTTTCACGGACCACACCGTGAGCAACGAGGCGGGCGGCGAGCGCCCGCGCCTGCTGCTCGAGCTCGCCGTAGAGAAGCGTCGTGCCGTCTGCGCCCACCACGGCCGGGGCGTCGGGGCGCGTGGAAGCTTGGTGCGCCACCTGGGCGCCGACCAGCTCGGATGGTGCTGTGTCTGGGCGCCCGGTACGTGACCACGTCTCGACCACCTGGCTCCGGTCGTCTCGGTCGAGCAATGACAGGTGGGTGATCGGCGTTTCCGGGTTGGCGACCGCGGAGGCCAGGAACGTCGCCAGATAGCGCTCGAGACGTTCGATGGTGCCAGTCTCGAAGACGTCGGAAGACGCTTCGAGCACACCATGAATGTCGTCGTCTCCGCCGTCCTCGAGCAGGAGGGAGAGGTCGAACTTGGCGGTGTCGGTCGACAGGTTCCGCAGGGTCGTATCGAGTGTACCGAGGCGTGGATGCTCTGGAGCCGGCTGGAGCGCGAGGAGCACCTGGAGCAGTGGCATGCGTCCTGCCGCCCGTTCGGGCCGCAGCGCGGCCACCAGCTGATCGAACGAAACGTTGCGGTTCTCGAACGCATCGAGCGTGGCTTCGCGGGTGCGCGCCAGCAAGCTGCTGAAGGTCGGCTCTCCCGAGAGGTCGATGCGCAGCACCAGCATGTTGACGAAGAAGCCGATCAGGTCTTGACTGTCGGCGTCGTCGCGACCAGCGACCGGGGTTCCGAGGGCCACGTCCGTGGTGTCGGCGAAGCGTCCGAGCACGGCAGCCACACCCGCGGCGAGGGCCATGAAGAGTGTGCAACCCTCTTGGCGTGCCAGTTCCTTGAGCGCGCGGGTGAGCGCGGGGTCCAGGCGCAGCGCTTGCTCGAAGCCGCGCTCCGATGGCTCGCTCGGGCGCAGGTAATCGGTCGGAAGCTCCAGGGAAGCGAGGCCTTCGAGCCGTTGTTTCCACCACGCGAGCTCGCCGCTGATCGTCTCTTGGTGAGCCTCGTGGCGCTGCTCACGGGCGATGGCGCCGTACTGACGTGCGAGGGGAGACCAAGCGGGCGCGCGTTGCTGCTGGCGGGCGGTGTAGGCCTGGTCGAGATCGCGCAGCATCACGCCGATCGACCAGCCGTCGGCGATGATGTGATGGAGCACGACGACGAGCTGATGGCGATCGTCTGCCAGGCGCAGCAATCGAATTCGCAGCAGCGGTCCGTGAGAGAGGTCGAAGGCGCGACGCGCCTCGGCACGGGCGATCTCCGCCGCCCGTTCATCGGCGCGCGCGCGGGGAAGATGGCTCAGGTCGAGCAGAGGAAGCGGCTGCGGATCGACCGGCTGCACGGCCTGGATCGCCTGGGGCGTGCTGGCCTCAGCGCGATCTGAGTCTCGGCCGTCTGCGTCGATGGTGGTGCGCAGGGTCTCGTGGCGCGCACGAACATCGTCGAAGGCCTGCGCCAGCGCCGTGACGTCGAGAGGGCCGCCCATCTCGAGCACTGCGGGCATGTTGTAGGTGACGCGCCCTGGGGTCAGACGGTCGAGAAACCACAGTCTTTCCTGGGCAAAGGAGAGTGGCGCGGGAGTGTTTGGCCGGGCAGGCGTCGTCGCGCCCACCGCCTCGTCGGGCGCCGTGTCTCGTGGATCGCGGGCCGCAGCGTCAGCCTTCTTTTCGCGCAGCGCACGGATCAACCGGTCGAGACGACCGCGTCCAGAAGCGCCTTCCGATGCCAGTGGTTTGTGCATGGCTCCTGCCTAGAGCAGGGCTGCTCACCATGCGTACCGAAGGAGAAACGATTCGATCTGTCGTCTCCGAGCAAACAGAGAACGAAAAATGCCACCGGTCCACGTCGCATGCACGTCACCCCAGACAGTGCTCGAAGAATTCGAACGACGTGGTTAGCCCCCGCCCGGGAACCAACGAGCTACGAAATCAAATGATGCAGCGGGCGTGGAACAGTCCCCCAACCGGACACATAGCTGCATTGCCTCGGAAAGCCTCCCCCTCCGCGGGACGACCTGCCGTGACAAGCCCTACCTCGGTGGAGATTATGTATCGCGTGGCGTGACAAGACAAGTCAGCCTCTCGATATTCGGTGCCGCTTCCCGACCGGACGTCTCGGGCTCCGCTTCAGAGATACGGTTGGCACGGGCGGAGACGCGAAACCGGCGGGCGAGGCAAGCGTTCGGCTCATGAAAGGCCGCGGAGCGCCGTGCGCAAACGGGCTGCGAGCCCGCCCAGGTGGGGCGGCGCATGCATCGAGATATGGTCACCTGTCACCACGTGAATCTCGATACCACCGCCGGCGAGGTCGATCCAGGACAGCTCGGGATGAGGCGGATCACCTGGGCGTCGGTCGGCCGCGCGGAAGTAGAGGAGCGGTCCATCGTGGCGGCGATAGGCATGGTCGAACAGCGCGGCAAGGTGCGCGCGGACCATGTTCAGGGTGCGCGCAAGGTCGGCTCGGCCGAGATCGGGCGGCAGCATGCCCTGACGCTTCGCCGCGTCGAGCACGGCGTGGATCCGTTCCTCGGCATCCATGGCGCGCAAAGCTTCGGCAGCCAGCGGAAGCTGGTCGCGCAACAGGAATTGGAACAGCCCGACGTCATCCGCGGGCCGCGCGGGCATCTCGCCGGGTCCGACCGAGTCGAGCAAGGCCAGCAGCTCGACCCGCTCACCCGCGGCATGGAGCTGACGCGCCATCTCGAAGGCAACATTGCCACCCATCGAGCTGCCTCCGAGTCGGTAAGGGCCAACAGGCTGCGCGATGCGGACCTGCTCGACGTAGCGGGCGGCCATGTCACCCAGGTTGTCGATCGGCGTCTCGTCGGACTCGGTACCCTGGGCACGCAGCCCGAGCACCGTCCAGTCGGGCCCCACGGCGCGTGCGAGATCACGGTAGAAGAAGACGTGACCGCCGACCGGATGGACCAGGAAGAGCGGCCGCTGGGTTCCTTGCTGCAGCGGCACCAGGTTGGGCGTCGCGTCATCCTCCGTCGCGTTGGGCTGCGCGCTGGCCAACCCCTCTTGGCGCAGGCGTGTCGCGAGACTGGCGATCGTGGCGGACTCCAGCACCAGGTGAGGGGGGATTTCGTGATCGAGCGCCTGACTTAGCTGGGTCCGCATGCGAATGGCCAGGAGGGAGCTGCCTCCGAGCTCGAAGAAGTCGTCGAAGACGCCGAACGAGTCGGCCCCGAGGAGCTGCTGCCAGATGGCATGCAGCGTGCGCTCGAGATCGTCCCGCGGTGGTGTGGGCGTCGAACCGTCCGCCGCGGTCGGTCGTTCCGGGCTGTGCGGGGTAGGGGTGGCAGCAGATGTCAAGACGGCTGGTTGGCCGGGCCGATCTTGGTGAATGCGCCTTCGATCGGAGCCCCCGGCAGGCGAGGTCAAGGTCACGCCCGGCGGCAGGTCGATCCAGTGCCGGGTGCGCTCGAAGGAATAGGTCGGCAGCGGCACGCGACGTGGCCGCGGCGTGGAGTCGCTGTCCGAGGCCCGTGTCCGCGTTCCAAAGCGATGCCAGTCGATCTCGGCGCCCGCCAACCACAGACGCCCCAGGCCCTCGAGCAGATCGCGCCGGTCTCCGGCCGGACGGATGTGCGATCGTGCGGGCGGGCGCAGGGAGCTGACGATGCCGGCCACGCCGACGTTGGGGTCGCCCACGTCGCCCTGCGTTTCGCCGCGTGCGGTGGCTGGATGTTGGCGAGCCAGGGTTGCGAGCGTATGCCCCGGGCCGACCTCGAGCAGCACGGGCGGCTGGCCCAGGGGGGACTCGGCATCCAGAAGCGTCGCGAGCCCGTCGGCGAAGCGAACGGTGGCGCGCAGATGGCGTGGCCAGTAGCTGACATCGCGCGCTTCGTCATCGCGCAGCCAGTCACCGGTGACGTTCGAGATCAACGGCAGCGTGGGTGCTTGGGCACTGATGGTCTCGGCCACGCCGGCAAAGCGTTCGAGGATGCGGTCGACCATCGGCGAATGGGCTGCGATATCGATGTGAAGGCGCGTGGTGTCGATGTCATCACGTTCGAGGCGAGCGGCGAGGTCGTCGATCGCCGCGGACGATCCCGAGACCACGGACAGCGTGGGCGTGTTGGCGGCCGCGATTGCCAGATCGTCTTCTCGCGCTCCGCGGACGTAACACTCGAGGGCTTCGGCACCGAGAGCGACGCTCAACATGGCGCCTTCCGGCAAGGTCTCGAACAGCGCGCCTCGCTCGGCGACCAGAGTCACGGCCTCCTCGCGCGACAGCACGCCCGCAAGCACCGCTGCGGTGTACTCGCCCAAGCTGTGGCCGATGACCGCGGCAGGCGCGACGCCCCACGACTGCCACAGTCGTGCCAGGGCGAGCTCGGTGGCGAAGAGGGCGGGCATGCCGTAGGACGGCCGGCGTAGTCGCCGCGTTGCGTCTTCGAAGGTGGTCTCGTCGCCCGCGATCAGACCCGGGTAGAGCACCGTCCGCGGATCGTGGCCGAGACGCTGCGCGAACGGCTTCGCGATGCGGTCGATCTCGTCGCGGTAGTGCGGCTCTTGTTCGTAGAGCCCACGGCCCATGTTCGGATATTGCGCGCCGCTGCCGGGGAACAAGAACACCACCGGCCGATCGTCGGCATCTGCCGACTTCGACACCAGCCGGCTCGGATCAACGAGCGCCCGCCCGGCATCGTGCCACCCTTCGGCGACCGTGAAACGACGGTAGGCGAAGGCTCGTCGGCCGGTCTGCAAGGTCCCAGCCGCCGCCGCGAGCGAGGTGCTGGAAGCCCTCGGGGCATGGGCCTCGGGCGGCAGGGAGAAGTAGCTAGCCAACCTGGTGGTCGTGGCCTCGCGCCCCGACTCCGTCGCCGCTGACCAGATCAGGAGCTCCGGTTCTCCTGGCGATTCCGGCTGGGCGGTCTCCGGAAGTGAGCCGGCATTCGGTAACGCATCGCCGTCCCTCGGGCGTGGTGCCTGCTCGAGCACGATGTGAGCGTTGGTGCCACCGATCCCCATGGCGGACACGCCGGCACGGGCCGGCAGTGGCGCGCCGTCGCGGTCCTTCGGCCGCGGCCAGGGCTGTAGCTGGTCGGCGACGAAGAATGGCCCACCGGCGAAGTCGATCTGTGGATTCGGGGTCTCGAAGAACAGGCTCGGTGGAATTTCACCGTGCTCCAGGGCAAGTACGGTCTTGATCACGCCGCAAACACCGGCGGCCGCGTCGGTGTGGCCGAGGTTGGACTTGATGGAGCCCAGGGCGCATGAGCGGGGCGTCCACGGCCCGGCGGTAAAGGCGCGGTTGAGGGCTGCCACCTCGATCGGATCGCCGAGTGGGGTCCCGGTGCCATGCGCTTCGACATAGCCGATCGAGCCTGGGTCCACGTCCGCGGCCGTCAGGGCCTCGCGGATCACCTTTGCCTGCCCGGAGACGCTCGGCGCCGTGAAACCAACCTTGTCGGCGCCGTCGTTGTTGATCGCCCAGCCTTTGATCACCGCGCGAATCGTGTCGCCATCGGCCAGCGCGTCGTCCAGGCGCTTGAGCAAGACGATTCCTGCCGCGCTCGACGCGACCGTGCCCTTGGACCTCGCGTCGAACGAGCGTGTGCGGCCATCGGGTGACTGGATGCCGCCGGCTTCGTAGCGATAGCCGGTGGGCTTGACCGCGGTCGGATGCACGGTGACGCCGCCGGCGAGAATCATCTCGGCGCGCCCCTCGAGCAGCGCGTCGCATGCGAAGGAGATGGCGACCAGCGAGGTCGAGCAGGCGGTCTGGATGGCGACGCCCGGTCCGGTCAGTCCGAGCTTGTAGGACACCCGCGTTGGCAGGTAGTCCTTGTCGTTCGAGATCATGATCTGGAACGGGCCCACCACGTCGATCAGATCCGGCTGGGCGAGCAGATTGAGCAGGTAGCCGTTCATGCCGACGCCGCCGAAGACACCGATCCGGCCGGGGTACCGTGACGGGTCGTAGCCGGCCGATTCGAGGGCCGTCCAGGCACATTCGAGGAAGATCCTCTGTTGGGGATCGATGATCTGGGCTTCGCGCGGGGAGTAGCCGAAAAAGGCCGCGTCGAAGCAGTCGGCATCTTCGAGCTGGGCGCCCACCCGGATGTAGTCCGGGGAAGCGAGAAGCTCGGGGGTGACCCCGGCCTCGAGCAGCATCTGCTCGTCGAAGTGACTCAGGAGCTCGTCGCCCGCGCGCAGCCGTTGCCACAGGGTTTCGATGTCTGGGGCGCCTGGGAAGCGTCCGGCCATCCCGACGATGGCGATGTCGCGTCCGCCCGCGTCCGACCGACCCCGTTCGGCCCGGCGGCGGGCCAGGCTCGCAGGTGGCATGGAGGATGACGTCGACGTGTCGCGCTCTCGCCTTCCGCCCTTTTTCCCAGGCTCGTCTTGACACGCGGCGTCGAGGTGGCGCGCCAGGGCACGGATGGTGGGAAGACGGAAGAGCTCCACCATGTCGAGCGGCGTTTGGTCACCCAGCCAGCCACGGAGCTGCGTGTGAACCTGGGCGAGCAGCAGGGAATGGCCGCCGAGCTCGAAGAAGCTGTCGTCGATGCTGACCGTGTCGACGCCCAAGACCTGGCGCCAGATGTCGGCGATGTGTCGCTCAGTGGCCGTGCGGGGCTTGGCGCCCGAGACCTGCCGTGGGGGCGCCGCCCCAGGACCAGCCGCTGGCGGGGGCGACTGCTGTGTCGTCGACAACTGTGTCGTGGTCCACTGTGCAAGGGCCTGGCGGTCGATTTTGGCGTTGGGGGTGAGGGGAAGCTGGTCGAGGAACGCGAAAGCGGCCGGCATCATGTACGCGGGCAGCCGCTTCTGCAGCGCGACCTTGAGATCCTCATGGAGGTCGGCAGGGAGTGCTGCCGTCGCGCTCGCGTCCGCGTTCGCGGCCACCAGGAACGCCACCAGCCGTTGATCGCCTTGCCCATGGTCCTGCGCTACGACCACGGCCTGGCGAATGGCCGGATGTGCGACCAGCACGGCTTCGATCTCGCCGGGCTCGATGCGGAATCCCCGGATCTTGAGCTGATGGTCGATTCGACCCAGGCAATCGAGGCGACCATCACTGCGCCAGCGCGCCAGGTCTCCAGTTCGGTAGAGGCGGGCACCGGGTTTCGAGCCGAACGCATCCGGTACGAAACGCTCGGCGGTCAACCTCGGCTGGCCGGCATAGCCTCGGGCGACGCCCGCGCCGCCGATCGCCAGCTCCCCGGGGACGCCGCTCGCGGTCATCCGGCCGTCGGCGTCGACGATCCGGACATCGGTCTCGAGAATCGGACGGCCGATGGTGATCGTCTCGCCGGCAACCACCGGCGCCAGCGTCGACCATACGGTGGTTTCGGTGGGGCCGTAGAGGTTCCAGAGACGTGGACGGCGGCTTGTTCCTGCTGGGGCCGGTCGCGGGCCGGTGGCCAGCAGGCTGGTGGCGAGATCCGCGGGTAGTGGCTCGCCTCCGCAGAGCATCCGCAGGCCCGGCCGGCCTTGCCAGCCCGTCGTGAGCAGCAGGCGCCAGGTCGCAGGGGTGGCTTGCAGGACATCGACCGCGTGGGCGTCGAGCAACGCGGCGATCCTGGGACCGTCGATCGCTTCCTCACGCGACGCGATGACCGTGCGGGCGCCGACAACCAGGGGCAAGAACAGCTCGAGCGCGGCGATGTCGAACGAGAGCGTGGTGATCGCGAGCAGGGTTTCATCCGGTTTCAGCCCCGGCTGCCTCGCCATCGCGCGCAGGAAGTTGGCGAGGGCACCGTGGGACACCGTGACGCCCTTGGGAAGGCCCGTCGATCCCGATGTATAGATCTGGTACGCCGCCTGGCCGGGATCGGGGAGGGGGGGGAGTGAAGCCGAAAGCGTGTCGAGGTCGTCGACCTCGGGCCGATCGCCGGGCTGATCGACGAGAAGGGGTATCGCGTCGCCAGTCGGCAGGGTGTCGAGCAGCGCGCGCTCGGTCACCACCAGGCGTGCACCGGCATCCGTGGCAATGGCGAGTAGGCGCTCGCGCGGGAAGGCGGGGTCGAGGGGGACGTATGTGCCCCCCGACCGCAGCACCGCGAGGCCAGCGATCACCAGGTGGTTGCTGCGCGTCAGGTAGATGCCGACTCGGTCCTCGACCCGAACCCCGGCGCGGACCAGCCGTGCGGCGAGGTGCTCGACGCGCGCCAGAAGCTGGTCATAGCGGAGTGCGGACGACGTGCTGTCGCGCACCGCCTCAGCGGTCGGCGAACGCCTGGCCTGCTGCGCGAATAGCGCGGGCAGGCTGGAGAGACCGTCGTCGGCCACGTCGGCGAGGCGTGGGCCCGCGCCGCGGACTCGAAGCGCAGTTTCCTCGGTGGCGGTCTCGAGGGGCAGATGACGCACCGGGCGGTCCGGTGCGGCGAGTGCGCTGTCGAGCAGGGTTCGAAGGTGGGCTAGCAAGCGCTCTGCCGTGCCCGGGTCGAAGAGGTCACGGTTGTACTCGAGGCCCAAGCGCAGACCATCACCTTGCGGATGGACGCCGAGGGTCAGCTCGACCTTGGCCGTCGCGGTCTCCGGTGCGATGGCCTCGATGGCCAATCCAGGAAGGCGCAGATGTTCGCCTGAGTCGTCGTCGCGGCCAACGATCAGCATGGCCTGGAAGATCGGCGATCGGGCGAGGTTGCGGCGGGGCGCGAGCGCTTGGACCAGGCGCTCGAACGGTAGCGCTTGGTGACTGGCGGCATCGGCGAGCGCGACCCGGGCGCGGCTCACGAGCTCTGCGAAGCTGGGATCGTCTCCGAGGTCGAGACGCAGGGGCACCGTGTTGAGAAGAAAGCCGATGACGTGCTGGAGCTCGTTGCGGTCGCGGTGCGCAATCGGCGTCCCGATCACCACTGTCTCCTGACGCGCGTGGCGGGAGAGCAGCGCCGAAAAGGCCGCCAAGAAGACCATGAATCGGGTGGCGCCAGCACGCTGTGCGAAACGGTCGAGTCGCGCCCGGGTCTGGGCGGGAAGCCAGAGCTGCGCGGTCGCTCCCGCATGGGTCTCGACCGCCGGTCGCGGCCGGTCGGTGATCAAGGCAAGCTCATCGGGTGCGCCCGCCAGGTGGGTGCGCCAATAGGTGAGCTGGTCTCTCAGCGCATTCCCCTGGAGCCCGTCTCGCTGCCACCGCGCGACGTCGCCCTGGTGAACGGTGATCGGCGGCAGCAGCTCGTCGGGTGGCGACGCATTCTGGTGTGTTCCAGCCCTCAGGGTGTTGCCATAGGCGGTGGCGAGCTCACGCGCCAACACGCGCATCGACCATTCATCGCCGACGATGTGGTGGACCACCAGTGTCAGCCAGTGCTCGTCCTCGGTGAGGCGTAGCAAATGCGCGCGCAGCACGGGTCCTTTGGCCAGATCAAAGGCCCGTTGGCATTCGCGCTGCGCCAAGCGTCGCGCCAGAGTCTCTACGTCGCCGCGGGTGGGCCCGCGAAGGTCGACGAGCGGCAGCGTCAGATGGGTCGGGGCGGCAACCTTCTGGACGGGACCGCTCTGCCCGGCGGGCCCGTCGGTCGCCGTGAACGTCGTGCGCAGAGCCTCGTGCCGATGCACGACGGTCTCCAGCGCGGTCCGAAACGCGGCAAGATCGAGCTTCCCGCGCAGCCGGCGGACCATCGGCATGTTGAAGAGGTCGCTTCCGGGCGTCAGTCGGTCGAGGAACCACAGTCGCTCCTGAGCCGGGGACAGCGGTGCCGGAGGCGGCAGCCCATCGGCCGCTCGCGGAATCGGAATCAGCGGCGGAAGCCTCGCTGCACCGTCCTCACGAGCCTCCGCGTTGCCTTCCGAGCGCCTGCGCCGTGCTTCGACCGCGGCGGCCAGCCCTGCCACGGTCGGGGCGGCGAAGAAGGCGCGCAACGGCAAGTCGATGTCGAACCGGTCGCGCAGGAGCGCCATCACCCGCGTGGCGAGCAGGGAATGTCCGCCGCGGGCGAAGAAGTCGTCATGGCGCCCGATGGATTCGGTTTGCAGCAGCTCAGCCCAGATGGCGGCGATGCCCGTTTCGGTGGCGCCGCGCGCGGGTCCGCCAAGGCCTCCGTCTGGCGCTGGCTCGTGCCCCGTCATGTGAGCCGGCAAGCCGCGCTGGCGCAGGGCCTGACGGTCGACCTTGCCAGTCGCGCTGGTCGGCAGCTGGTCGAGAACGACGAACGCCGCGGGGATCTGATGACGGGGCAGCCGCTGGGCTGCCGTGGCGCGAAGTTCCGCGCGGTCGAGGAGGGCATCGCTGGTCAAGTAGGCGACCAACAGGCGATCACCCGAGCCCGCAACGAGGCCGCCGGTTGCGTCTGCTGGGGTACCGGGGGCGGGAACATCGACCACCGCAGCTTCCCGAACCCCCGAAAGGGTCGCCAGGGTGGCCTCGATTTCGCCGAGCTCGACCCGGAAGCCGCGAATCTTGACCTGACCGTCCCGCCGGCCGAGAAATTCGAGGGCGCCATCGCTGCGCCAGCGTCCGAGGTCACCGGTACGGTAGAGCCGGGCGCCGAAGTGGTCGGGCGCGCCGTCGGTGGGGGCGAATGGGTCGGGCACGAACGACGCGGCCGTGCGTCCAGGATGGCCACGGTAGCCGCGGGCGACACAGGAGCCGCCGATCACGATCTCGCCCGGGGCGCCGATCGGCACCGGCTCGAGCGCCGCGTTGAGCACATACATCTCGGCCCCCGCGATGGGCCGCCCGATTGGCAGCGCCGGCATGCCCCCGGCCCCGGCGTTCGGGCTGGCATTCGAGTCCGGTGCGTGTGCCAGGGTCGCCTGGCACGGCCAGGCGGTGACCGAGATCGTCGCCTCGGTGGGGCCGTAGCGGTTTTCCAACAACACGTCCCCAAGCCGTTCGGCGACCCGGCCTGGTAGGTGCGGCGGAACGGTCTCACCTCCCGTGACGATCGATTGCACCGAGCGGGTTCGCGTGGCGATGTCCGGCTCGTCGAGCAAGGCCGCGAGCAAGGTCGGTGGGAAGGAGGTGTGGGTGACTCCCTCGGCAGCGATCAGGTGCAGCAACCGGTCTGTGTCGCCCGCCGCGCCGGGAGGCGGCAGAACGGTGCGCCCGCCCGCGACCAGCGGCGCAAAAATCTCGGCGACCGAGACGTCGAAACTGATCGTGGTCTTCTGCAGAAATACGCAGGAGGAATCGAGCTCACGGTCCGCGACCCATGCAAGCCGCTCGGCCACTGCCCGATGGCTCACCTCCACGCCCTTGGGATGTCCGGTCGATCCGGATGTGTAGATCACGTAGGCCAGGTTTGCCGGTGAGAGCGCCGGTGTGAGTGCCGTTGGTCGTGGCGTGGGCGGGCGGTCGACGCTGGATGACGTCGCAGCCGGGGCCCCGTCGACGACGCGAGCCGTCATCCGATCGACCCGGACGATCCGTCGCCCGGGTGCGTCGTGGCCCCATTCGTCGGCGCCGATTGGCTGATCATCCGCCGTGGTGAGCAGCAGCGAGGCGCGTGCATCGTTCAGCTTGAAGAGCATGCGCTCGGCAGGCTCCTCGGGGTCGAGGGGCAAGAAGGCGCCACCCGCTTCGAGCACGGCAAGCAGGGCAGGGACCAGCGCCGGCGAGCGGCCGAGCGCCACCCCGACAGCCTGATCCGGGCCGACACCTTGGGCGCGCAGATGGCTGGCAAGCCGTCGCGCCCGACGGAGCAAGTCCTGGTAGGTGAGGCGCGCGGTGACTTCGTTCGCTGCATCGTCTCCGCAAACCGAAACCACGGCGATCGCCGTCGGCGTGCTGGCGGCCTGGGTCGCGACCAGCTGGTGCAGGAAGAGCGGCCTGAGCGCCCGCCCGCCCGGCTCGCCGTGTGACGTCGACCCACCGTGCGTCAGCCGGGGCGCGTGCCGCCATGCGCCGAGGATCTGGGCACGCGCGCGGGTGCCCAGTGCGTCGTCGTAGGCGAGGGGGCGATCGGGCGCGGCCACGGCGCTGTCGAGCAGCCGGACCACTTGGTCGAGCACGCGGTCGGCCGTGGCCGCAGCAAAACGATCGGTCTGATAGGCCAGACGCAGCGCGATGCTGTCGCCGTGGTCGGTGACCGAGAGCGTCATCTCGAACTTCGATACCGCCAGGGCGACTGGCGCCGGCGACAGGGTCAGGCCGGGCAGGCGAATCGGCTCCTGGCCCGGCGTGTCGAGGCCTGGTGTCTGCATGGCCAGCATGACCTGGAAGACCGGTTCGTGGTCGGGTGCGCGGCCGGTAGCGACCTCTTGCACGATGCGGTCGAACGGCACGTGCTGGTGCCGCTGGGCACCGAGCACCACTGTTCGCACCTGGTCGACGAGGGCGCCGAACCCTGCCCAAGGATCGACATCGATGCGGAGAGGCAGGGTGTTGACCAGGAAGCCGATCAACCCCTGCGTGGCGACCTGTTCGCGGTTCGCGAGAGGCGTTCCGACCACCACCGTCCGCTGGCCACTCATGCGCGACAGCACAGCCGACCAAGCAGCCAGGAAACTCATGAAGAGGGTGGTGCCGCGTGCCTGGCCCCATGCGCGTACGGCCGATGTCGTCGATACGCTCAGGTCGCGCGCGCGCTGTGCGCCACGAGCGCCGACCCACCCATCGCGCTTGTCCGTAGCCAGGTCGATGCGCGGCGGGATGCCGTCCAGATGCTCGCGCCAGTAGGCGAGCTGGCCTTCCAGAACGTCGCCGCGCAGCCAGGCGCGCTGCCAGACAGCGTGGTCGCCGAGTTGAATGGGCAGCGCTGGCGGGTCCGCATCGGCGCGAGCATCCCGACGATGCGCAGGGGAAGGGTGTCCGGTCCGCTCGCCAGGGAGGCAGGCTTCGCGGTAGCCGGCGGCGAGCTCGCGGACCATGATGCCGGTCGACCACTCGTCGGCAACGATGTGATGCAGGACCAGGACGAGCGTGTGCACGGCCGGCGCCTGTCGGATGAGGGTGACGCGCAGCAAGGGACCCACAGCGAGGTCGAAAGCGTGGCGGGCGAGGCGGCTGGCTGTTGCGGCAACGCGTGTGTCGATTCGATGCCTGCTGGCTTCTCGTGCGGCATCCCCGGCAGCCGGAGGCAAGTCACGGGCCGACAGGTCGATAACGGCCAGCGGAACCCGGGCTTCGGCCGTGTGTGGTTGGTGGACCTGGCAGGAGGGTTGCCCAGCCCGCGCTGGAAAGACGGTCCGCAAGGCCTCGTGGCGCAGGACCAGCTTGTCGAGCGCCTGCTGCAAGGCGGCGAGATCGAGCTGGCCGTCGAGGCGAATCGCAGCCGGCACGTTGTACCAGGGGCTGCCGGGGGCCAGGCGATCGAGGAACCACAAGCGTTCCTGCGCGAACGACAAGGGAGGCTGCTGCCCCAGGGGACGCGGTCGCAATGGCGGTGCGGCTTCCCACGATTTCGGGCCACGCGACGCGCTTTCGCCCGCGGTCGCGGCTCCATGGCTTTCGACTTCGCGTTTGATCGCCGTAGCGGTTTCGATCTCGGCGGCGAGGCCGGCTGCGGTGGGCGCTTCGAACAGGCGTACGAGTGGCAGCTCGACATCGAACCGCGCATGGAGCGCTGCGACCAGTCGCGTGGCGAGGAGCGAGTGGCCGCCGATCGCGAAGAAATCTGCGTCGCGCGCCAGCGTCTCGGCGTCGAGCTCGAGCACCTCCGCGATGGCGTTGGCGACCTGCTGCTCGCGTGCATTCCGGGGTGGCTCGCCTTGCGATGCCGTGGCGGCCCGATCGGGCATCCGCAGGGCCTGGCGGTCGACTTTGCCGGTGGGCGCCACCGGCAAGGCATCGAGCATCACCCAGGCGGCGGGCACCATGTAGTCGGGGAGACGCGTGGCCACGTGTGCGACGAGGGCATCCGGCTCAGGCGTTGGGATGCCCGTATCCGGCGCCACGAAGGCGACCAGTCGATCGCCATCGGTCACGACGGCTGCCTCGCGCAGGTGCGGGTGGCGCAGCAGCGCATGCTCGATCTCACCGAGCTCGATGCGGTGGCCGCGAAGCTTGACCTGGTTGTCGAGCCGCCCCAGGAACTCCAGCCAGCCCTGGCTGCGCTCCGGGGCGTGATCCCCGGCTCGCCAGCGGGCGCGATCGCCCGAGGCGTACAGGCGTTCACCCGGTTGTCGCGGATCGGGGTGCGGGAGGAAGCGCGCCGCGGTCAGCCCGGGTCGATCCAAGTAGCCGCGTGCCAGTTGGTCACCGCCGATCAGCAACTCCCCGGCGACGCCGAGCGGTACCGGTCGCATGTTGGCATCGAGGACCTGAACTTCGGTGTTGGCTACGGGCAGACCGATCGGGACCGCGCGCGGTGCCCCGACCGCGGATCGCGCGAGCGGCCAGGCGGTGGCTTCGATCGTCGCTTCTGTCGGACCGTAGAAGTTGACCAGCTCGCGATCGGGAAAGGCGGCGTGGAATCGATCCACCAGCTCGGGGTGCAGCGTCTCGCCACCGCACGATACGGCGCGTAGGTGCTGGCAGGCGCAAAAGGTAGGTTGGTCGAGCAGGGCATCGAGCAGAGACGGCACACAGGTCACGACGGTGATCCGTTGGCGGCGGATCAGGTCCGCGAGGTAGGTGCCATCCTTCCGGCCTTCAGGGCGGGCCAAGACCAGGGTGGCGCCGGTCGTGAGTGGCCAGAAGAGCTCGAAAACCGAAGCGTCGAAGCTGGTCGGAGTCTTCTGCAACATCCGATCGTCGCCACGCAGCGGGTCGCTCTCTTGCAGCCAGCGGAGGTGGTTGACCACCGCGCGCTGCGGAACCATCACGCCCTTCGGCCGCCCCGTCGAACCCGAGGTGAAGATCGTGTAGGCAAGGTGACCGGGGTCGACGAGTCGAAGGTCGACGTCCCTGGTGCAGGTTAGATCGGGATCCTCCGCGATGCCGGCCTCGGGATCGAGAGGGATGATCGTGAAGCCGTCGGGTAGATTCCGCTCTTGTGGCAGCCGCGTACGGAGGTGTGGCTGCACCAATGCGAGGGTCGCGTTGCCATCGTCCACCATCAGGGCGATGCGGTCAGCCGGATACGTGGGGTCGAGCGGCAGGTACGCACCGCCCGCGCGCAGAATCGCGACCAGGCCGATGACCAACTCTGGAGATCGCTCGGCGCACAGCCCGACCAGATGATCTGGACCGATGCCGTGCGCGACGAGGGTCTCCGCCAGGCGCCCGGCACGGTGCCATAGGGCGCCGTAGGTCAGCGTGGCCTGGTCGTGCGGGCCATCGTCGAAGATCAGCGCGAGGTGGTCCGGCGTCCGCGCGGCCTGGGACGCGAGCAGCGTGACCAGGGTGTCATCGTCGTAGTCGACCTGGGTTCGGTTCCAGGAAGCGATCGCTTCGTGCTCGTCGGGCGGCATCACCGGCAACACGCTCACGGGCTGCCCTGCGGACTCCGCGACCGCGGCCAGGAGTGTTGCTAGCCGGGCGAGCATGCGGCGGGCCGTCTGCTCGGTGAACAAGTCGGCACTGAATTCGAGTTGCAGCCGAAGCGCCTTGCGTGAACGCCCCCGCTCCGCCGCGGACACCGTGTGAACAGCCTCCGGAACTTCGATGGCGGTCAGGGTGAGATCGAATGCGGCACTGGCGGAGGTCGTGGCGAGCGGTTCGACCGCGAGCTCCCCGAGCTCGAGAGGCCCGGATGGTGCGTTCTGCAGCACGAGCATCACCTGGAACAACGGCGTCGACGACAAGTCCCTCACCACGCCGAGCTCTTCGACGAGTTTCTCGAACGGCACGTCCTGATTCGCCTGAGCGTCCAAGACGGTGTTCCGTGCCTGGATCAGCAGGTCCTCGAACGTCGGGTCATCGCGAAGGTCTGCCCGCAGCACCAGCGTGCTGACGAAGAAGCCGATCAGGGGCTCGAGCTCGAGACGGTTGCGGCCGGCAACTGGCGAACCGATCAGAATGTTTCGCTCGCCGGTGTGGCGGTGCAAGAACGCCTGGAAGGCCGCCAGCAGCACCATGAACAGTGTCGCGCCCTGTTGGCCGGCCAGTCGTTCCAGACTGGCGACGTGCTTGGCTCCGATCACGATCTCCACCACACCGCCGCGATCACTACGCCGCGCGGGTCGCGGAAAATCGGTTGGTAGGTCGAGCTGTGGGACCGCGCCGGCGAGCTGCTGACGCCAGTAGGCGAGTTGTTGCGCAAGTACATCACCGACCAGGTGTCGGCGCTGCCACCGGGCGTGGTCCGTGACCTGGATGGCGAGAGGCTCTGCAAGGGCCACGGGGACGGAGGTCCCGGCAGCGAAGGCGCGGTAGAAGGCGGACAGCTCGCGCACCATCACACCGACCGACCATCCGTCGGAAACGATGTGATGCATGGTGACAGCGAGGATGTGGTGGTCGTTAGCAAGACGAATGACGGCCGCGCGCAACAAGGGGCCGCGGCCGAGATCGAAAGGTTTTCGGGCCTGGGTCCGGGCGATCGAGTCCGCGAGGGCCTCTCGGTCGCTTCCTCGACTTGCAACACCGCTCAGGTCGATCACGGGCAGCGCGATCGAAAGGTCGTGAACGACTTGTTCCGCGATGCCTTCGCGCGTGGTGAACGTCGTTCGGAGAGACGAATGGCGGCCGGCCAATGCCGCGAAGGCCCGGCGCAGCGCATCGAGATGCAAGGTGCCACGCAGACGAAGTGCAGCGGGGATGTGATAAGCCCCGCTCTCGGGCTCGAGTTGATGCAGGAACCACAGACGCTCCTGGGCGAGGGACAAGGGCGCACGATCGATCACGCCGGGGCCAAGGGCCCGCTGAGCATCGGGCGTTCGATCATGGGTGAGGTCGTCGACTGGCGGCTGGGGCGCCGGCTCGATGGCTGGTACCAGGCTCGACAGTCGGTGGTCGCTGCCCAGCGAGTGACTCGCGGACATCTCGGTGACTTGCGAGGTTGCCAAGCGTTCATCGATCGTGTGCGCCAGCGCGTCGAGACCCGGCGTGTCGAAGACGGCCCGGAGTGGCAGGTCGACCTGGAAGTGCTGGCGGATTCGAGACACGACCCTCGTGGCGAGCAAGGAGTGACCACCGAGCGCGAAGAATTCGTCTGTCCGGTCGAGCGGCGCGATCCCCAGAACTTCCTTCCAGATGGCGGCCAGACGGCGCTCGGTTGACGTTGACGGTGAGGAGATCGGATCTTCGCCATCGACTGGGCCGGCAGGAACCTTGCCCCCTGCCTGCCGCAGGAGGGCCTGGGGAGCTTCGAACGTGAGTTGTCGGCGATCGATCTTGCCATTGGGCAGGCGTGGCAAGGCTGGGAGCCAGGTGAGGAACGACGGCACCATATGAGCAGGCAACGCCCTGCGCAGCGCCTGTCGAACGGCTTCGCCATCGTTCGATGGTTCGCCAGGCGAGCTCTCATGCGACGCGGTCAAGAATCCAATCAGTTGAGGATTGTCTGGCGATGGAGCGTGAACGATGACCGCGGCTTCGGCGACGCCGTCGACGGTGCACAACCGCGATTCGATCTCGCCCAGCTCGATGCGGAAGCCGCGCAGCTTGACCTGCTGATCTGCGCGCCCCAGGAAGAGCAGCTCGCCGTCGTTACGGCGGCGGGCCAGATCCCCCGTGCGGTAGAGACGTTCGCCGTGAGTCGCCGCGAATGGATGCGGCACGAAACGCTCGGCGGTGAGCGCTGGCTGACCAAGGTAGCCACGCGCCAGTCCGTGGCCGCCGAGGTAGAGCTCACCAGGGACGCCGATGGGAACGACTTCGAGGGCGGGATCGAGCACGAGGGCGCTGGTGCCGGGCAGCGGCCGCCCGATCGGTGACGTGCCGCCGGACCGCGGGATGTCGGCACATGTGGAGTAGGTCGTATCCTCGCTCGGCCCGTAGAGGTTGAGGACCCTTTCGACGCTCGGATGGGCATAGAGCGCATCGACGAGGTTACGGTGGAGCGGCTCGCCTGCCAGACAGATGATCCTGGCCGATGGTGGTAGACGGGCTGCCTCGACCAACTCGGCGGCGGCGGATGGCACGGTATTGATCAACGTCGGAGCCTCGAGCAGCGTGGGAGCTTGCTCTTCCATGGCCTGCGCGAGATCCAGGACATCCTGCGCCAACAAGACGGTGCCACCCTGGGCGAGGGTGGCGAAGATCTCGAAGACGCTGAGGTCGAAGTTGATCGAAGTCGCCGCCAAGGTGCGCTGCGTGTCTTTGGGTTCGAAGCGGTCGGCCGCCCATGCGACGAGGGCAGCAGCATTCCCTTGGCTGATGGCCACGCCTTTGGGGTGCCCAGTGGAACCCGAGGTATAGATCACGTAGGCGAGCTGATCCGGCCAGATCTCACGGCGAGGCCCTGGATTCACGTGAGGGCCGGCCGGAAGATCGCCGAGGACGACACGACGGAGACCGGGACTGGCGCTGACGGCGTGATCCGTCTCCGGCTCGACGATCACCGCCACGGCGTGGGCGTCATGCACCATGAACGTGATGCGATCAGCAGGGTAAGCAGGGTCGAGAGGGACGTAGGCGGCGCCGGCGCGATGCACGGCGAGCATGGCGACGACCATGTCGGCCGAGCGGCCGAGGCAAATGCCGATCCGGTCCTCGCGCGCGATACCGAGCTGAATCAGGTGCTGCGTCAGGGTCGCCACGCGTATATCGAGCTCGGCATACGTCAGCTCGACGCCGCCGGCGATCAGGGCCGTACGCTTCGGCGCGCGCGTGAAGGAGGATTCGATCCAGGCGTTGAGCGTGTCGTGACGCGGCTGGAGTGGTGGACCAAAAGAAATCGGATCGATGAGCCGCGCACGTTCAGCCTCGTCCATCCAGGGCAGGTTCTGGATCGGCGTGTCGGGCGATGCAATCGCGGCTGCCAACAGATGCTCGAACTGATGCAAGAACCGTTGCGCCGTCGCGGCTTCGAAACGGTCCGTGGCGTACTCGAGGCGAATGTGCATACCAGCCGATGATTCATCCGGACGGCGTTTCGCCGTCTCGACCACGGTCAGGGTGAGGTCGAGCTTGGCGGTACCGGTGTCGATAGGGATGTCCGTGAGCTCCAGGTCGCCGAGATTGTTCGTCGCGCGCGGCGCGTTCTGAAGCACGAACATCACCTGGAACAGCGGTGTCGAGCTCAGGTCACGTTCGATGTCGAGGCGCTCGACCAGTTTCTCGAACGGTAGGTCCTGGTGCGCGTAGGCATCGAGGGTCGTGGCCCGCACCTGGGCCAGCAGATCGCGGAACGTGGGGCTGTCACGGAAGTCGGTTCGGAGTGCCAGGGTGCTGACGAAGAATCCGACCAGTGGCTCGAGCTCGGAGCGCGTTCGCCCGGCGACCGGGGTGCCGACGACGATGTCTTGCTGGCCACTGATCCTTTGCAACAAGGCTTGGAAGGCGGCCAACAAGGTCATGAAAATGGTGGCGTCATGGCAGACGGAGAAGGCCTTGACCTGGGTCACGAGCGCGCCGTCAAGCCCGTCTTCGAGGGTACGACCGTGTCCGCTTCGGCTTCCGGATCGAGGGAAGTCCACCGGCAGGTCGAGCTGCGCGGGCGCGCCTTCGAGCTGCTGGCGCCAATACGCGAGCTGTCGGTTCAGATCTGCCGTTCCGAGCTCCGAATCGGCCCGGTGACGCTGCTGCCAGCGCGCGACATCGGCGACCTCCAGCGTGATGTCCGGGAGCGCGGAAGCCGACAGCTCGGAGGGCCTTTGTCGCGCATGGGCCGGCGCCGTGGCGAACGCTCGGTAGAGCACGGATAACTCGTGAACCAAGATCCCGACCGACCAGCCGTCCGAGACGATGTGGTGCATGACCACAGCCAGAACGTGATGGTCGCGTGCCAGCCGGATCAGCGTCGTGCGCAGCAGCGGGCCACGTGCAAGGTCGAATGGCGTTCGGGCCAGTGTCTCGAGACGTCTGGTGAGCAAGTACTCGACATTTGCCGCAGGACCCGTGGCATCGGTTCCTGCGGCCGTGGCCAGGTCGGAGAGGTCGATCAGCGGCAGAACGGCTGCGCTGGTCGAGGAAGTGCCCTCCGAAGGCGATGGGACCGGATGAATGATTTGTTCGGGTATGCCGTCTTCTTCGATGAACGTCGTGCGCAAGGACGCGTGTCGCTCGATCAGCGCACGGATGGCTCGGTCCAGTGCGCCAACGTGCAGCCGGCCTCGGAGGTTGAGTCCGGTTGCGATGTGATAGGTCGCACGTGTCGGCTCGAGCTGATGCAAGAACCACAAACGCTCTTGGCCGAACGTAAGCCGTGCCCGCCTCGTTGTGCGCTGGTCGAGCCGGCGTGAGGCGGCGGCTTGGTGGGCCGTGATCGGCGGCAGCAATGGCTTGTTTGAAGATGCTGCCTCGATCGGACTGTGCGACGCCGACGATTCGGGCGCGGCTGGGACCGCAAGAGCACGCGCCAGCGCGGCTGGGGTGGGCGCGTCGAAGAGCGTTCGCAAGGGAATGTCGCGGTTGAGCCGGCCGCGGATCCGTGCCATCAAGCTGGTGGCCAGCAGGGAGTGGCCACCGAGGTGGAAGAAGCTCTGGTCGATTCCCGGCGGGTCGTCGAGGCCCAAGACTTCGGCAAAGAGCGCCACCAGCCAGTGTTCGTCTCGCGTTCGCGGTGCCTGCTTGGTCGCTCGGCTGGCAGGATCGTCAGCCGTGTCGGGAAGCGGGAGGCGCTCGAGGCGTCGACGATCGATCTTGCCCGTGGGCGCGGTAGGAAGCGCGTCGAGCACGATGAATCGCTCGGGGACCATATGGTCCGGCAGCACAGTAGTCAGCCGGGCGGCGCAATCGTCAACGTCGAGGACGGTGTCGCTTTGAAAGGCGGACTCGCCGTCAAGGACCGCGTTGCCATCGTGGTGACTGCTGACGTCGAGGTGCGGATTCTTGGCGTCTCGAAGGGGGCTGCCGACCAGGAAGCCGACCAGCATCGAACGATCGTTGACCGAGCGCACGGCAGCGGCCACCTGGGTGACACCAGGCAACGATCGCAGGGCATGTTCGACTTCGCCGAGCTCGATGCGGAAGCCGCGCAGCTTGATCTGTGCATCGCGTCGTCCCAGGAATTCGATTTCGCCATCGTGGCGCCAGCGAGCGAGATCACCCGACCGGTACAGACGGGCACCCGGGCGGCTGCTCACGGGATCAGGCACAAAGGCCGCGGCGGTTTGGGCCGGGCGACCGAGATAGCACCGGGCCAAGCACGATCCGCCGATCAGGATCTCCCCGGGAACACCGACTGGTACGGGCTCGAGATGATGGTCGAGGATGTAGACCGCGGCGCCGGCGATTGGCTGCCCGATGGGCAAGCGCGCGCGGTTGGCGCCGGCGGCGGCCCTCGAGCCCGTGGTGCACGGCGTGGCAAGGTGGCCGGGCGCGTAACGCCAGGCCGATACCGAGATGGTGGCTTCGGTGGGACCGTAGCGGTTCTCGATGACCACTCCCGGCAGCTGTGCGGCCACGCGCCCCGGAAGATCCGGCGGTACCGTCTCGCCACCGGTGATCACCGTGCGCAGAGATCGAGTCCGCCGCGCGATTCCGGGTTCGTCGAGCAAGGCTGAAAGCAAGGTTGGGGGAAACGACGTGTGGGTGATCGCCTCTGCCTCGATCAAACGCAGCAGAAGATCGGTATCTTGTGCTGCGCCGGGCGGCGGCAGTACGGTGCGCCCCCCGGCGACCAGCGGACCGAAGATCTCCGCGACCGAGACATCGAAGCTGATCGTGGTCTTCTGCAGAAAGGCACTGGTGGTGTCGAGATCGTGCTGGCGGACCCAGGCCAGCCGTTCCGCGACCGCGCGGTGGCTGATCGCCACGCCCTTGGGCTTGCCGGTGGAACCCGAGGTATAGATCACATACGCCAGATCGTCGGCGTGGACGTTGGCCTCGAGCGGCGCCGAGGGCTGTGCCTGCCAGGTGGTATCGCGATCGAGGCAGAGAAGCTCGGGCTTGGTCGTCTCGGTGCGCGCCGGAGACGGCACCAAGAGGTCGAGGTGCTGGCTTATGGTCACCAGCACGGCTGCCTGAGCGTCTTCTACCATGGCGCGGAGGCGCGCGGCGGGGTAGGACGGATCGAGCGGCAAATAGGCGCCGCCAGCTTCGAGCACAGCGGTCAGGGTGATCACCAGGTCTGGTGAGCGCTCGAGGGCGACGGCGACCACCGACCCGGGCCCGACGCCGAGGCCCGCCAGGTGTCGGGCAAGCTTTCGAGCACGCCGCGAGAGCGTCGCGTAGGTCAGGGCGTGCCGGCTGGCATGCTTGCCGGCTCGCCCGGAGCCTCGACTCGGTGCGGCGTCCCAGAAGACCACGGCCTCGGCCATGGGTGTTCGGTCGGCTTGGGCGGCGATCAATTGATGCAGCAGCGGTTCCGGCTTCGTACCCGACGATGCGTGCGCGTCTTCGGTGTCTTGGCTGGTCGGAGGTTGACTCCGCCGGTGCAGCAGCTCGCACCGCTCGGTCTGGGTAAGCAGGGCGAGGGCCGTGACCGCGGCGGTCGGGCGTCGAACGGCGTCACCGGCGAGCGCCGCGAACAACTGTAGGATGTGGACAGTGGTCTCGCGCGTGAAGCGATCGGCCCGGGTGACCAGTTGTAGATCGAGCCCGCCTCCGACCTCGGTGACGGTGAGGCCGAGATCTGACTTTGCGGTGTCGGTCGAGACACGGTCGAGAGAGACCTCGAGCCCCTCGAGCCTAGGAGGCGCCGGAGGCACTTCGAGGGCGAGCAGCGCCCGAACCGGATCGGCCTCTTGCTCGGCCTGGCGCCTGGCCACCAGCTCGTCGTAGGGCGTGGACCGGTGCTCGAAGGCGGCCAGCGTGGCTTCCCGCGTGCGTTGGACCAAGGTTTCGAAGCTCGGTTCTGACGCGAGATCGATGCGCAGGACGAGGGTGTTGACGAAGAGCCCGATCAGATCGTGTGTGTCCGCGTCGTCCCGGCCGGCCACTGGCGTGCCAAGCGCAATGTCCGTGTCGTTCGTCAAGCGGCTGAGCAGGGCGGCGAAGACGGCGGCGAGCACCATGAAGAGGGTGCATTCCTGTCGACGCGCACATTCCTGGAGTCCGCGGGTGAGTGTGCGATCCACGCGAAGGTGGCACACGTGACCCCGGTCGACTCCGTCCCCGGTCGGCACGAGATCCGGGATCACACCAAGCGGCTCCAGGCCGGCCAGGTGCTGGTGCCACCAGTCGAGATCCGCCTTGCTGCGCGGATGATGGAGGCCCAGGCGCTGACGTGGGTCCAACGCGTCGTAGCGCGCAATCAGGACCGTCCAGTCCGGTGCTCGTTCCTGGCGTCGCGCGGCATAGGCCTGCTCCAGGTCGCGAAGCAGGACTTCGATCGACCAGCCGTCGGCGATGATGTGGTGGAGGACGGCGACCAGGTGATGGCGACCGGCTGCCAGTCGCAGAAGGTTGGTGCGAAAGAGAGGACCTCGGGTCAGATCGAACGCGCGCTGTGCCTCCCGATTCGCGAACTGCTGCGCCAGCCGAGCGCCTCGCTGCGGCGGAAAAGCGCCGAAGTCGACTATCGGAAGGGCCCGTGGGCGTGCTGGCAAGACACGCTGAGTCGGCTGCTGAGCGTTTGCGCCACCGTCGTCGATCTCGGCGCGCAGGCTTTCGTGTCGTCCTCGGACGTCATCGAGAGCCCACGCCAGTGCCTGGCGGTCGAGGGGGCCGTCCAAGATGAGGACGGCCGGCATGTTGTAGGTTGCCCTGCCCGGGTGGAGTTGATTGAGGAACCATAGTCGCTGCTGCGCGGCGGAGAGAAGGCGGGCCGTGGTTTGCTCGGCGTCCGCCGGGCGCGGGAACTCACCGGACGACTCGTCCGTATTGCTGGATCGCTTGTCGCGCAGGGCCCGGATCAACCGATCGAGCCGTGCGCGTTCGACAGCGTCTCGCGACGCCAGTGATTCGTGCATGGTTGCTGCTACCCGCTGGGCGGCGAACCATGCGCACGGATGGTGGATTGGTCAGAGTCGTCGCCTCGATGCGGAGACGTACCCACCCATGAGAAAAGCGCCTTCTGCGCGTGCTAACCGAGAACGGGCTGATTGCGAGCCCAATTGCTGACGGGCGCCGAGCGAATCCCCAACCGGACACATTGTTGCGTTGCCGCGGTTTGTCTTCCCCCTCCATGGGATGACAGACCTCAAAAAACCCTCTTCGCCGAAGATTATGAATCGAAGGGGTAGTCAGTTCAAGGCGAGAGACCGGTCAGGGACACTGGCGCGCACCCGGATGCGGTGCACGCCAGTGCTCGAAGGCGAGGTGTGGAGCTAGTTCGATGCCGCGCGCGCGGCGTCGGCTTCGAGTCGCGCCGCGGCGTCGAGCAGCGTCGGCTCACCGTACGGTTCGGTGGAGAAACGGGCGAGCGGGTATGCACGGGTCTGGTGGACGTTCTCGAGCACCGTACCGAGGGCATTGGGCATCGACGACGTGTCGGTCAGCGTGATGGCCTCGATCTGGAACGTGCCGCTGGCGGTCCGTTCGTGGAACATCAGGCCATAGAACGCGAGATCGATCCAGT
>CALFAM010000026.1 GCA_937948815.1 uncultured bacterium | reverse complement strand
CGGCGAGCGTGTTGGCGCTGCGGCGTACGATGGGAGCACTGCGGGAACAAGGCGCAGCGGCGGATACTCCAGCCGAAACACCAATGTGGGTTGGGGCCGACGCGAATATCAGCTTTCGCGGCGGCGCGCCGCGGGCCGAGTCCGAAGTCCAAGGGCCGTTCCACAAGGACGGCGCGGTGGATGCCGGTGCCGAGGAACAGCTGCGGCAACGCCTCCAGCGATTGCCGACCTCCGGTCAGGCCCAAGGTCTGGCGGCCCATAACTCGGGCTTGGAAGCGCTGACGTATCCACCGCGCGCGCCGTACGACACGACCACGTTTCGGGACTACGGTACGAGTCCCTTCATCGCCACGGAAGACGATGCCCAATCGACCTTTGCCCTCGATGTCGATACGGCCTCGTACAACGTCGTGCGGCGCTTCTTGCGCGATGGCCACTGGCCGGATCCCGCCGCCGTGCGCGTCGAGGAGCTGATCAACGCCCTGGACTATGGCGATGCCGCACCGAGGCGAGGCGACTTCGCCGTGCACGTCGAGGCCGCGCCGGTCCCCTTCCCCGAAGGCGGCGACAACTACCTGCTTCGCTTCGCCATTGCGGGCCGTGAGGTCGCGGAACGCGATCGTCCTCCGGTGGACCTGATCCTGGTCGTCGACACCTCAGGCTCGATGAAGCGCGAAGATCGTCTCGGTCTGGTCAAGGATGCCACCCGCATGCTGATCCGCCAGCTCGGACCCAACGATCGGGTCGCCCTGGTGGCCTACAACCACGAAGCACGGATTGCCTTGCTGCCCACCCGTGACCTGGCCGAGGTCGAGCGTTGCTTGGCCAGTCTCCGGGCCGACGGATCGACCAACGTGGCGGCGGGCCTGCGCCTCGGCTATCGCCTCGCGGCGGACTACCGGCGGGCAAAGACCACCAGCCGGGTGTTGCTGCTCTCCGACGGCGTTGCCAATGTCGGCAACGACACGGCCAGCAGCATCTTGGCAGAGGTTGCGCAGCATGCTTCCATGGGGGTCGAGCTGACCACCGTCGGGGTGGGCATGGGCAACTACAACGACGTGTTGCTCGAGCAGCTCGCCGATCGCGGCGACGGTCGCTATGCCTACGTCGATGATCGGAGCGAGGCGCGACGGATTTTTGTCGAGACCCTTTCTGGCACGCTCACCACGATCGCCTCGGAGGCCAAGGTACAGGTTGTTTTCGACCCCGAGGTCGTGAAGCGCTACCGGCTGATCGGCTACGAGAACCGGGCGGTCGCGGATCGTTCATTCCGTGACGACCGGGTCGATGCTGGCGAGGTCGGGGCTGGACATACCGTCGTAGCCCTCTACGAAGTCGAGCTGGTCGATGATGCGCCCCGGGCGTCTTGGGCGACGCTCAATCTGCGCTACCGGTCCCATGCCCGGGAGCGGGTGGTCGAGGAACGGCACGCGGTGGAGCTTCAGCACATTCACCTGCGCTTTCATCGCGGGTCCCCTGCCTTCCGGCTGTCCGCATTGGTGGCGGCGGCCGGTGAGACGTTCAAGCGAGGACCGCTGTGGGGTGCCGGTCGCCTGGATCAGATTCTCCGCGAGACGCGGGCGCTGGCACCGGAATTCGTGCGCAACGATCGGGTCGAAGACTGGCTGAGCATGCTGGATCGCTCCGTCCGCTTGCTGCCCGTTGGTTTCGTGGACGACTGAGCTCGCCGAACGAACGAGGCCGTGCCGTCTGCCTCGACGGGGTTGGCCTCGGTGGGGTTGGCCTCGACGGGGGCGTGCCTGGTTGCCAGGCCGCCCCCGTCTTCTCGTGTGCACGGATTTCGCCTAGCTCTCGCATCGGCGCTACCCGCCGGGCTAAGGTTGAGGGATCGTCGAGGACCGACCCGAGACTCCGAGGAGAGACCCCGTGAAGCGATCCCTGAAGCGATCCCTGAAGAGAGCGGCGCAACGCGCGCTCGTTGTTCTGTGTCTGGCTGTTTACCTGGCAATGCCAGCGTGGGCACAGCGAACGGTCAAGCCGGTCTTGCACGGGCAACACTGGGTGGCGGTCACGGGCAAGCCGCTGGCGGCAACGGCCGGGGCGATGATGTTTCAGCAGGGCGGCAATGCCGTCGATGCGGCGGCTGCCATGCTCGCCGCGACCTGCACGATGTGGGACACCCTCGGCTGGGGCGGTGAGACCCAAGCGTTGATCTACGACCCCCGGGCCCGCAAAGTCATCGGGGTCAACGCCTTGGGCGTCGCGCCCACCGGCGCCACTGCGGCGTTCTTTCGTGACAAGGGCATGCAGTATCCGCCCGAATTCGGTCCGCTGGCAGCCGTGACACCCGGCACCCCAGGCGGCTTGATGACGATGCTGGCGGAGTACGGCAAGCTCAGCCTTGCCGATGTGCTGGCGCCGGCGATCGAGATGGCCAAGGGGTATCCGATCGAACAGGCACAGGCCGACAACATGGAGCGCCGGCGCGGGGTGATCGAGCGCTGGGCATCGTCGCGCAAGGTCTTTCTGCCGCATTGGCAGGAAGGCTCGGACGAACGGGCCGCGCCGAATCCTGGCGAGATCTTTCGTCAGCCGAATCTCGCCGCCACCCTCGGCAAGCTGGTCGATACCGAACGCCAGGCGCTGGCCCAGGGCAAGAGCCGCAAGGAAGCCATCTACGCGGCCTACGATCGCTTCTACCGAGGCGATATCGCCGAAGCGATCGTGGGTGCCATGCGTGCGGACGGCGGCCTGTTCACGCGCGACGACCTCGATCGCTGGCAGGTCTACCTCGAGGAGCCTGTGTCGACCGACTACAAAGGCATCGAGGTGTTCAAGCTGACCCACTGGGTGCAGGGCCCCGTGATGCTTCAGGCGCTCAACATCCTCGAGCATCTCGACGTCCAGAAGCTCGGTTACAACAGTGCGGCGTACATTCACGCGCTCTACCAGGCGATGAACCTGGCGTTTGCGGATCGCGATTTCTACTACGGCGACCCCTATCACCCGCCTGCGGAGCCGATCGAGGGTTTGTTGTCCAAGGCCTACGCCCGCAAGCGCTTCAGCCAGATCGACTGGCGCAAGAACGACGAGAACGCCAAGCCGGGCGACCCCTACCCCTTCCAAGGTGGCGAGAATCCCTACCTCGAACTGCTCGAGCGCTGGACGCCCATTCCGCCTGCAGCCGAGGGCGAAGGGGAGGACGGGTTCCAGCAGGCTGGGTTGTCGCTCACGGGGGCCGCAGGCATGACCCGCGACGAGGCCTTCGTGGCCGGTACGACCTCGATCCAGGCTGCCGACGCCGAAGGCTGGGTGGTGTCGATCACCCCTTCCGGCGGCTGGGTGCCGGCCTACATCGCCGGGGACACGGGCATCGGGCTGTCGCAGCGCATGCAGAGCTTTGTGCTCGACGAGACGCTCAATCCATTCAATGTTGTCGCGCCGGGCAAGCGGCCGCGCGCCACCCTGACGCCTGGCATGGCGCTCAAGGACGGGGAACCCTACCTATCGTTCGCGGTCCAGGGCGGCGACACCCAGGACCAGAACCTGCTGCAGTTCTTCTTGAATGTCGTGGAGTTCGGGATGAACGTTCAGCAGGCGGCCGAGGCTGCCAACATCACCAGCTACCAGATGCAGAGCTCGTTCGGCGCCCATGACGCCGAGCCTGGTCGGCTGCGGGTGCGCGACGACGTACCTGCCTGGGTCATCGCCAAGCTGCGGGAAATGGGCTATGACGTGGAGACTCGGCCGCGGACGTCCGGTCCGATCACGGCGATCGGCTTCGACCGCGATCACGGAACACTCTGGGGTGCGGCGAGCGACTTTGGCGAGGACTACGGCATTGCCTGGTGAGAGGCTGCCTGGTGAGCTGCATCGCCTGACGAGACGGGCTGGCGGGGCGCTAGGCAGCGATATCGGCGAAGAGCTGCCAGAGGGTGGTGGGTGACTGGCTGATGATGCGCCAGGTACCGAAGGCCTGCAGCAGCAGCGCATCGGCCGACGCGCGCGCTTTCGGAACGACCGCGAGCTGTACGGTCTCGGAAGCCAGGGCCTTGAGACTGCGCAGATACTGCTTGATCGCGTCGGTTCCCGAGTCGGGGCCGAGCCAGAGAACCAGGGCGTCGGCGACGGCCAGCAGGTGGTCGTGGCTCGCGGCGCGATCGTCCTCGTCGAGCATGCTGACGCTCAAGGCGATGCGGACGTCGCCTTCGAACAACGGCAGCACCGCCGGCTCTCGCGCCTCCACCTGGGCAAAAAAGGCCGCGTGCGATGTGCCGGCAACCGCGGTGGGGAGCGCTTCGATCAGCTTGCGGGCGAGGGGCCAGGTCTGGCGCTCCACGTGCAACGACAGGTAGGCACTCTGCCGCTCTTCGCCGCGCAAGGTCGAAACCAGGCTCGCCACACTCAGGCCGACGTCGTTTCGTGGCCGGTCCACGGTTCCCGGCTCCCGCGGTGCGCCAACGGCGATTCCGCCATGCTCGACGAGAACCGCAATCATCAGACGCACCTTCAGGGGCGCCAGCGCAAGGCCGGACGCCAGATCGGAGAGGGTGATGCCCGGACGCTCCTTGAGACGGTCGAGGACCAGTCCGAACGGTAGGTGGCGGAAAGCCTCGTCAATTCTCGACAGCTCCGCACCATGGCCCTCGGACAGGCCCGCGTGTTGCTGCGGAACCAGGCTCGACCGGTTGTCGAGCTCGTCTTCGAGCCAGGTCGCTTCGAGCAGCACCTTGCTGACGTTGAGGGCATTCTTGGCTGGCTTGATCTCGGGCCCGGCATCTTGCGCTTCGAACGAGAAGCGACCGTGCTGCCAGGTCGAGAGCTCGAGCATGGCCTCGCGCCCGGTCAGGGTCCCGACGGTTCCGTCGATGACTTTCCCACCCTGCCATTCGACCTGGGCGGTATGGGTCCGATGAACGAGCCAGAGCGAGCCGGTCAGCGCGCCCTGGGCAATGCTCTGAAACAGGTCGGCGATTGCGAGCTTGCCGAGACGGCCGGACAGATCGGCCACGCTCCCAGTGCGCGTGAGGAACCGATCGACACGCGCCGCCAACTCGACGTTGTCGAAGGGTTTGACCACATAGTCGTCGGCGCCGGCCTGAAAGCACGCCAGTTTCGTCTCGGTGCCGCTGTCTCCCGACAGAGCCAGGATCGGAAGCTGCTGCCAACGGCGATCCTGACGAAGATTGCGGAGAACGTCGATCCCCGAGATGTGGGGCATCCGTACGTCGAGGAGCACGAGGTCGATCGCGCGAGCCTCGAGAATCGCCTCGGTGTGACGTGGATCCGTGGTCGCCACCACGCGAACCTCGTCTGGCGGCATCGCTGAACGGACCAGCTCGATGCTCGCGTCGTCATCGTCGATGATCAGGATCCGCTTCATCACGCTACGCTGACGAGCCTCCGCGAGCGACTCCCCCGTTCGGCAGCCGCGGGAATGTGGCGACCGGTGACGGGAGGGGTCCGAGAACCACCCGTGCTGGGGCGCCGCATCGAAAAAACGATGGTGGCATCACAATGGATGGTGAACGAGTTTAGGAATGGTTGACTGCGGACTTTCATCGCGAAAAAGCCAGCTTATGGCAATCGGCCGGTACTTCCAAGAAGCCTCTTGGCCGAGGGGGAAGTTCCCGGTATCGTTCTCGGCAACTTGAATCGCTTCAGCCATCCCGTGCCGCCCTCGATTCTGATGGGCATCCGGATGCAGTCACGACTCGGACTCTCTCGAGGAGGTCGCATGTGAGCGACTCGCCAGTCGGTCGTTTTCTCTCGATGTTCTGCCGTACTTTGGGCCTTTTTCTGGTGCTGCCACCCTTGTTGGCCACTGCGCTGCAGGGGCAGGCCGAGCCAGCTTCGCGCTCGAACGGTTCGTCTCCGGGACTCGAATCCACGGGTGCCTCTCCTTCCGGAGCCCTCTCACCGCGCAACGCCAACTACGAGATGCGCGTGCGGCTCGACCCCGAAGCAAGGGTCCTGGCCGGCACGCAGACGCTCACCTGGCGCAACATCCAGGATACGGCAACCAGTGAGCTCTGGTTCCACCTCTACTGGAATGGCTGGCGCAACAGCCACAGCACGTGGCTCCGGGAAGACCGCCTGCGCGGTCGCAGCGACCGGGGCAGCAACATCCGCGACAGCGACTGGAGCTTTCTCGAGGTCGACGAGATCCGGCTGGCAGACGGAACCGACCTGATGCCGACGCGTCGATTCCGGGCGCCAGATGACGGCAACACTGCCGACCGAACGGTGATGGTCGTCTCCTTGCCGAAACCCGTGGCGCCGGGCGAGACCGTCGCGGTGGAGCTGGTCTGGCGAGCCAAGATTCCGCGGACGTTCGCGCGTACCGGCTACCGCGACGACTTCTACTTCATTGCCCACTGGTACCCGGCGATCGGCGTTTTCGAAGGCGCCCGGGGATGGAACACCCACCAGTTCCACGCCGCGACCGAGTTCTTTGCCGACTACGGGGTCTACGATGTTTCGCTGGAGCTTCCCGACGAGCTGATCGTCGGCGCCACGGGCTTGCTGCAAGAGGCGACCAGCGTCGGCGATGGATATACCCGCCACCGATTCGTTCAAACCGATGTCCACAACTTCACCTGGACCGCCAGTCCGGACTACATCGAGATCACGGATCGCTTCGCGGTCGATGGCCTACCGGAAGTGGCCATTCGGTTGCTCATGCAGCCCGATCACTTGGACCAGGCGGATCGGCACCTGCACGCGACCAAGGCGGCGCTCGAGCACTACGGCCGTTGGTATGGGCCTTATCCCTACGAGCAGGTTACGGTCATCGACCCTGCCTATCGAAGTGGCGCCGGGGGCATGGAGTACCCCACCATCTTCACGTGTGGCACACGGGTGATCAATCCGGCGGGCGGTGGCTCACCCGAGGGCGTGACGATTCACGAAGCAGGACACCAGTTCTGGTACGGCGTGGTGGGCAACAACGAGATCGAGCATGCTTGGCTCGACGAGGGATTGAATACCTTCTCGACCGCCCGCACCATGGACGTGACCTACGGCCCGTCGAAGATGATGCGCAGCTATCTGCGACCGCCTGGAGGAAAGATCGGTGGCCTAGTGCGCAAGCGCTATGACGACTTCGAGCAGTCACGTGCGGTGTACGGCAGCCGATTCTCCCGCTTCATCAGCTCCGATGGCCCGACCATGGACGCGATGTCGGTGCCCACCTACCGAGCCTTCCCGCGCGGAGCCGGCACGCTCAGCTACCACAAGACCGCGATGTGGTTGCACACCCTCGAGCGGCACCTCGGGTGGGAGGTGCTGCAGCCCGCGATGGCGACGTTCTACCAGCGGTTCGCTTTCGGGCATCCCGAGCCGGACGACTTCTTTGGTGTGCTCGAAGAGATCAGCGGTCGTGATCTCGATCCCTTCTTCGACCAGGTGTACCACCAGTCCAAGCAGTTCGACTATGCCCTCGCATCGGTGTCGACCAAGCCCGCGAAGCTTCGGGGGTACACCGAGGGGCCGGATGGCCAGCCGGTGGTCGCCGGCAAGGAATCATCGGGGAAGGAAGGGCCGGAAGCCGAAGACGAGGCCACGAGCCGAGAGGGGGCGAGTGAGGACAACAAGCCGGTGTTTCGCACGGAGGTCGTTGTCCGGCGTCTCGGCGGTGGGGTGTTCCCTGTCGACGTGCTGATGGTCTTCGATGACGGTACCGAGGTGCGGCGCCCCTGGGATGGTCGCGCGCGCTGGCAGCTCTTCGTCGAAGAGCGTGCCGCCAAGCTCGAGTACGCCGTGGTCGATCCCGATCGGGTGCTCTTGCTCGATCTCGATTACACCAACAACAGCCGGCTGGTGAAGCCCGCATCGCAGTTCGCGGCGCGCAAGTGGTCATCCAAGTGGATGGTCTGGCTCCAAGATCTGATGACCACCTTCACGTTCTACCTCTGAGGTCGCTGCCATGCTCAGCCCGATCTTTCGCGGTCTGCGCCGCGCCGCCGACCCCAAGCTCCTTGTTCTCTTGTGGTTGGCCAACACCCTCGTCGCCCTGCCGGGTGCACTGGCGATCGGTGAGGCGATTCGCAACGACGTCGGCGCCAGCCGGTTTCACAAGACCCTCGACGAGGGTTTCGACATGGAATGGATGGCGGAGTACAGCCACCGAAATGGAACCGGCTTTCCCGCGCTCTTCGCGCCACAGCGAACCGGCGCCGGCGCGGTCTACGAGAATCTCGATGCCTGGTTCGGCGGCCGGTTGCTGAGCGAGAATCGAGCCCTGGCCGGGGTGTTGATCGCCTTCGGCCTGGTTTGGATCCTGCTCCAGGGCGGCGTCGTGGCCCGCCTGGTGGGGCCGCCGCGGGCAGCGTTCTCCTTACGCGGCTTCTTTGCCGATGCTGGCGGCTACTTTGTCCGCTTTCTGGTGCTCGGTCTGATGTCAGCATTCGTGTACTGGGTTCTGTACCGTCTCGGGGGCTGGGCATTCGGCTTGGTCGACGCGTCGTTCCAGGATGCCGGCACCGAGCGCGAGCTGATTCACCGGGTGCTGTTTCTCGGTACCGCCTTCGTGATCCTGCTGCACGCCACGCGCATGGTGTTCGACTACGCGAAGATCGCCACGGTGGTGGAAGGCACGCGTCTGGCGCCCGTCGCGGTGTGGCAGGGCATGCGTTTCGTCGCCAATCGCCCGGCACGGACGCTGTCGGTCTACTTCGCGGTGGCCCTGATGAGTCTGGCCTTCCTGTGGCTCTATACCCTCGTTGCGCCTGGTCCTGGGCAGTCCGGCGCGGCCAGCTTGCTGTTCGCCTTCGTGCTCTCTCAGCTGTTCGTCGCTGGGCGCCTGTTCCTACGGCTCGCCCTGCTCGGAGCCCAGGCGGAGGTCTACCAGGACGCTGGTGGGCTCTGACCCCTCTTTCGCTCAAACCATCAACGCATCGGAGAGATCTTCATGCGCAGTCTCATTCCGCTTTTGTCGTTCGTTCTACTCGTCTTTCCACTCGGTCCGGTTCAGGCCCAGGGGGAGGCTGACGCGATCCGCGTGATCCAGCCCGGGAGCGCCGACGGCCTGCCGTTTTCCGGCGGCGTGCTCGCCGGGCCATTGCTGCACCTGGCCGGCGCCCTCGGTAACAAGCCGGGGACGCTGGAGTTGCAGGAGGGTGCCAAGGCCCAGACCGAGCAGGCGATCGCCAATCTCGATGCCGTGCTCGAAGACGCCGGCATGAATCGCAGCCATGTGATCTCGACGACGGTTTTCGTCTCCGATGCACGCTTCTACCCACAAGTCGGGCCGGTGGTTGCTGCGGCCTATTCCGACGCTGCGGAGATCAAGATCGCACCAGCCCGTTCCTCTGTGCAGGCGGATATCGCCCTTCCGGGCGCCATCGTCGAGATTGCAGCGGTCGCAGCGCGGCCCGGTGTCGAGGTCAAGGAGCTGAGGCCGGAAGGGTGGCCCGTGCCCTCGACCGGCTACTCCTGGGCGGTGGAAGCCGGTGGCCACGTCTTCGTCAGTGCGCAAGCGGGCACCGACTTTGCGAGCGGCAAACAAGGCGCGAACGTCCGTGAAGAGACCAAGCTGGCGTTGGCCAACATCCATAGCGTGCTTGCGAGTGGGGGCTTGGACCTCGAAAGTCTGGTGAGCTGCCGGGTCTATCTCAGCGATGCCCGTGAATTTGGTGCCATGAACGAAGGCTGGCGCGAAGCGTTCGGGGACAAGGTACCGCCGACCCGCGCAACCATTCGCGCCACCGGAATCCAAGCGCGCTTTCGCGTGATGCTGCAATGCAATGCGATGCGCGGTGAGAAGAAGGTTGTCACGCTCAACCCCGATGGCAATACGCCGTTCTCGCCCGCCCTGCAGGTGGGCGACACCTTGGTGCTCTCCGGCTTCGTCGGCCGCGGGCCCAACGGCTATTCGCATGACGTCGGAGAACAGACGGGCGTCGTGCTCGATCGCCTTGCGGCGCATCTCGAGAAGGCCGGAATGACGTTCGCGGATGTCGTCTCTTCCGAAGTGTGGGTCGACGACATTCGGCACTACGACGTCATGAATCTGGTTTATCGCAAGCACCTGCCCGTGCCACCACCCGCCCGCGCGACGGTCGCCAGCCGGCTGATGAGTCCAGATGCCAAGGTGGAGATCGCAATGATCGCGGTGCGTGGAAAGAAGGCCGAAGACTGAGCGGAGGTGAGTGCGAGGCTCTGGCCCGATGACCTCGCACGACACCGGTCCGCTCGATCGTCCGCCGGCGCAGCAGCCTCGCGAGGCGACGACAGTGCTTCTGGTCTCGTTCTTCGTGGCCAGGCGTCGCGGGACCGAGTCAGGTTTCCGTGCAATCGAAGGAGCCGTTGACGACGTCGATGGTTCGGCTACCGCCGTCTTCGAGCAGGCTGCGGCATTGGAAGGAGCCGCTCAGGCGCAGGGCGCTTTGCGAGATTTGCAACGTGCAGCCGGGAGACGAGGCCTGGTTGGTGAAGACCGAGCCATCGGCGCCGTGCCACCAAATGTCCCAGGTCTTGGCGCCGCCACAGCTCGGATCACGCGGATCCTTCGGGCTGAAGGTGCCACCGCCAGCATGGGCACAGAGATCGATATCGAGATGGGGGCCGGCGCCACCGTTGCCGACGTTCTGCTCGGCAAAGCGGATGAAGAGGGAGGCCCAGCCTGCGTCTCGTGAGCAGAAAACGAGGTTGCCGCCTCCACCATAGCTGACGACTTGATCTTGGCCGCTGCCGACGATCTCGAAGCTGGCCGAGCCTGGCATGGTTCCGGGCGGCATTTGCATGTCGGGCGCAGTCGGGCTGCCGCCTCCGCCGCTGCACGCTGTGAGCCACAGAACCGACACGAATACGAGTGGGATGACGGGCGAGGTGTATGCGCGCATGGTGACGTCTCCTTGAATGCCTTCGCGGGTCAGGTTTCCGCTCTACCTGCTTGCGCAAGACACTATGTTTGGAGACGGATGGGGTGGCTAAGGCCTCACTAAGAGTTGGTTATGAACATTAAGCATTCGCTGCCTGTGGCCCGGCGAGCGGTATCATCGACGCGCGATGAAGACGAAGCTCTGGTGGGCGACGGTGCTGCTGCTGGCGGCTGCGAGCGTGGCGATTGGCTATGTCGCCACGCAGCACTGGCGCTGGCTCTACAGCATGGAGAACTCTGAGCACGTTCGCCTGCGGTCGGTGATCGGCATGTCGACCTTTCGTCTCAAGACCACCTTCGACGACGAGATGGAGCGCCTGGAAGCGCTCTTTCGTGACACGTCTGGCGGTCGAGAGCAGGTTGCCGCCCAGCTCGAAGGACGGCTTGCGATTTGGCAGCAGGCAACTCGCTGGCCGGCGCTTCTCGAAGATGTCTTTCTGATCGAACAATCCAAGGAGGGGGTGCCGACGCTCGAACGATTCGACGCGGGTGGCGCGCGCTTCGTACGGATGACCTGGCCTTCCGAGCTCGGTGCAGTGCAGCGCTATCTGAGTGCCCCAACAAACGTTGGGCGCACATTGCTCGGCCCGCGTGATGGCACGGCCGTGCGTGTCGTGAGCGCGGTTCCAGCCATCCTGGTGCCAACGCATGGGGGCGAGTGGTCGCCGAGTCCGGTCGGAGAGACGGGCACCACCTGGCTCGTGCTCAAGCTGGATGCTACGTATCTGTGGGAAAGATTTTTCCCCGAGCTGCTATCAATTTTCTTTGCGCAGCCCAATTTCGAGCCAATCGAGTTGATCGTGCGGGACAGCGTCAACCACGAGATTGTGTTCGCCCGTCCGCCGGGAAGCTCGTTTGACGATTTTCAGTTCAGCGAGTTCGCCGTCGGGCTGCTCGACGCCGGGACCGATGGCGAAGAGCTTCCGCGGGTGGCCCTGCGCCCGAGTCGAGGTGCCGAGGCACTTACCAACTGGGATGATCCCCCCAATCCTGACGATCACCTCTGGTTTCGCGATCATTGGGCCCAACACTACTATTCCGGTCATTGGCAGCTCTTTCTGCGCAGAAGCGGCGCTTCGTTCGGGGATCAGGTGCAGGCTGCCCGCATGCGGTCTGTGCGGATCTCGTTCGTCGTCCTGGGGCTGATCTGTGCTGCCGTCGTGTTGATTGTCGGCCTCGCGCGCTACGCGCAGCGACTCGCACAGCAGCAAATGGCCTTCGTGGCGAGTGTCTCCCACGAGCTGCGAACGCCGCTGGCCGTGTTGAGCGCAGCGGGAGACAACCTTGCGGACTCTCTGGTCGACGAGAAGGCTCAGCTCGAGGAGTACGGCCGTGTGATTCAGGACGAGACGCAGCGCCTTCGCGACATGGTCGAAAACGTGCTGCATCTGGCGCGCAAGAGTGCTCCCGTGCCGCGGATGACGATGACGCCGTTGGAAGTCACGCAGCAAGTGGAAGAGGTTCTGCGCCGAACCAGCCGGCAGTGCGAACAGTCTGCGTTCGCGGTCGAAAAAGCGATCAGTCCAGTACCGGCAACGATTCTCGGTAATGGCCATGCTTTTCAATCAGCACTCCTCAACCTGATTTCCAATGCCCTGAAGTACGGTCGCGCGTCGCGCTGGCTCCGCGTGTCGGTCGAGACCGTCGCCGAATCCGGCTGCAGCGAGGTGCGCATTTCGGTGGAGGACCGCGGCCCGGGCATCGAGCCCGCGGATCGCCCCCGCCTCTTCGAACCCTTTTTTCGTGGTCGCCGGGCCCAGGAAGAGCTGGTCGAGGGCAGTGGTCTCGGTCTCGCCTTGGTTCGGGACGTGGTCGAGGCGCACGGCGGCCGAGTCTCGGTCGATTCCGAGCTCGGCGTGGGCAGTCGCTTCACGCTTCACTTTCCGCATTGGGAGCCGTCGTGAAACGGCGAATTCTGCTGGTCGAAGACGAGCGTGGCATGGTCGTCATGATTCGCGACCGCCTACTCGCCTCGGGCTACGATGTAGAGGTCGCAGTCACCGGGCCGTCCGCAGTCGTCCGGGTGCTACGCGAGAGCTTCGACCTGATCATTCTCGACATCTTGCTGCCGGGACAGGATGGCTTGGCCGTGTGCCAGGAGCTTCGTCGTCGCGGGGTTGCCACGCCCATCTTGATGCTCACAGCCTTGGGCGATGTAGTCGATAAAGTGGTCGGGCTGCGCACCGGTGCTGACGACTATCTCACCAAGCCGTTCGAGACCATCGAGTTGCTGGCGCGCATCGAAGCCTTGCTGCGGCGCGCGGATCCGGTGAAGACGACACGCGGCGTGCTGGCTGTTCCCGATCCCTTTCGCTTTGGTGACGTCGAAGTTCGCTTTCGCGAAATCGAGGTGTTGCGCGGTGGCGAAGAGGTGCATCTCTCCGCGCGCATGTTCGAGCTGCTGCGCTACATGATCCATCGTCGAGGTGAGGCGTTGAGCCGCGACCAGCTCCTCGACGCCGTGTGGCGCCCGGATGCCATGCCGGCCGAGCGCACGGTGGACGTTCACATCGCCTGGCTCCGCCAGCGGCTCGAAGTCGCGCCGTCTCGTCCGCAGTTCCTGCTGACCGTGCGCGGATTCGGCTACAAATTTGTCGGCTGATCGGCCGTATCTTGCGACGCAGTCTCTGCTTCTGCGAATCGAGTGCGCTCAGGCGTTGAGACGCCTTTGCTCGATACGTTCGACAGCCTCGGCGGCGAGGTGCTCGAGCCGCGCAATGTCTTGCTCGCTGAAGGTTCGTGGCTCCGTGCCGACCACGCAAAGCGTTCCGAGCGCATAGCCTTTCGAAGTCATCAACGGAATGCCCGCGTAGCAGCGAATGCCATCTTGCCGGACCAAGGGATTGTCGACGACCAAAGGGTGTTGGGTGGCGTCTTCGACCACGAAGGTCTCTTCCGAGCGCACGGCAAACCGGCAGAATGCCCACTCCACGGGAGTGCCTCCAGCCTCCGCCAACCATCCTTCGAGGCCGTGAGAGGCAGCGAATTGCTGGGCCTCGTCGAGCACGACGCTGATCAGCGAGATCGGCATTCCGAGCTCCCGTGCCGCCGTCGCAGTGAGATCCTCGAGAAGCTGTGCGACGCCGTCCGAGAAGAGGTCCAGTGAGGCGATTTCTTCCAGGCGCTCGCGCTCTCGCTGCACGTCTGCTGGGTTTGCTGGGGACTGACTCATGAGCCCTTTCCTCCAGATTCCAAGCGGCGCTGGATGCTCTTGTAGGTCGTGATCCGAACCAGCAGTGAGCGCCCGATGACGCTTACCAGGTCGGGCTCGGCACAGAGCTGATTTGCCACCCGAGTAAGCTGAGCAAGGTCGAGGCTGGGCGCCGGCCAGGTGACCTGGGCAGCCTGGCAGGCTTCACTCCAGCGTGCCTCTGCCTCGACAGAGCCGACCATGCGCTCGAGCGATGCCAGGCTTCTTTCTGCAGTCGGATGCTCGAGACCATAGCCAGCAAGCATGTTGTTTCGACTCATGGGTTCAACCTTCTTGACCACCGTTGCGACTCACTTCAGTGAATGACTCTGGCGGAATATACGTCGCGCAGCCTTACGGATCGCATGTCGTACCAGGGCTGTTTCGGCAATCAGTGGCTTGGACCCTCGATTTGCTGCCAGGCCACGGCAGGCCATGGGTGCCTAGCGCAATGGGCCGGGGATGAATCGCCCCTCGGTCCCATCGTAGTGGATGGTTTGGTCAGGGTTTGCTGTCGAGAAGGGAATCTTCAAGGCGTCACTCCGCTCGACGGCGTTGACGATGCCGCCTTCCGAACCCTTTTGGAGGAAGACGAAGACTGTTTCGATCGGCTGGAACACCGCCTGCATCTGGGGGTGCACTTTCACGGCATTGATCGGACTCCCGACACGCTCCTTGCCGCCGCCGGTCACGGTCTGGACCAAGCCAAAGGTCAAGAGTCGGGAATCGCGGTTGATGGTGGCGTACTGACCACGCGGGATCGAGCCTTCGGAGCGGCCGAAGGCTCCGTTTTCGAAGGGGTAGATCGTTTCGGGCTTGGCGGGCAGTTGGCGAGAGGCCGGTTGGATGGTTCCTCGAGGGCTGACGTCATCTGGCGAGGCAAAGAGACCGTACTCGTCACGCCACGTCACCAGGTTCGACTCGAACGGTGAGAACGAAATCCAGAGGACGAGTGGTGCGCTCTTGGTGGTGAGATCCTTCGCCAAGGCGACCTGTTGCCCGGCTTTGTTCAATGTCTTGGTGTCGTCGGCCGACAGCTCGATCGTCAATTGGAATTCTGCCATGTACCTCTCCTTCGTCGGTCGGGAAGGGATCGTGATGGTGTAGGGGCACCAGTTTCCTGGCGCAGTGTCCTGCCCGCCCGCCCAGTTGCGAAGTCGTTCATCGCAGCCAAACCATCTTATGGCCTTTGGCATCCATGTCGCGACCTGAAGCAGGCCTCAGCCGCGTGAATTCGGCCGGTGAGCTCGACGCGCGCTGGGCCCGCAACGACTCAGATACGGGCAGCGATGGCTTCGCGAAGCGTTTCGGCTTCGCGTGCCGCCCGGCGTGCGGCAACCACGATCGCAGCGTCTCCAGAGGGGATCTGTGGTGCTGGTGATTCCTGCGGAACGGTTGGCAGTGCGTGCCTGGAGGCCGCAAGGATGGCATCGCGAACGGTTTCGGCGTCGGCAATTCCGCGCAGCACGCCACGGTGGGAGACGGCGGCTTCGCCCGCGGTCGCGTCGCCACCGCCCGCAGTATGGACCTCGATATCGGCAACGCCGAACAGGCGCTGGAGCGGGCCTTGGCGAAGCGCGACGTTCTGGACATTGGACAGACTGATCGTCATCTCGCGAACGGTCCACACGCCTTCGCGCAGGCGCAGGCTGCGGTCGGTGAGGATGTACCAACGACTCCGGAAGTCGAGCACGACCTTGGCGATGGTGACGGGCAGGAATAGAAAGACGAAGATGAGAAAAGCCGCCTCGATCCACACCATGAAGTCGAGCGTCAGCCATTGAAGGAACCAGATGTCCGGAATCCAATGCGGTGCGAAGAGTGTCACGAGGCCGACGCCGATGGCCCATCCCTCGTTGAGCACCCAGTGGAGAAACAGGAGTTTCAGAAAGCCGCGTCCGGGACGAATCGTCTGCGCGGAGCCCGGGTCGCCCCAAGGCGGCGACGGGGCAGGTGGCACCTTGAGCAGGTGCTCGATCCGGGCGCTCAGTGCGTTGATCACGCGTTTCATCGATCGGATCCCGAAGGTCGAGCGTTCAGTGTCCGGGCGCTCGAGCGCGCGTCGTCGTCGGAATCGATGGGTTGGAGCGCCTGGCGGATCTCCCGCAGAGACGTGGCCACGGCGTCGAGATTCTCGGTGACTGCCCGCAGGGTGGCGTCGTCGATTGCGTGGCCTTGCGGAGATACGGGCAGGGCCACGGACGCGGGCGAGAGGGCGGAGTGCTCTTGCCCACGGGCACGGCGCATGCGCTCGACCAGGAAGGACCGCAGCATGGTGAAGTCTCGAATGCCCTCGATGGTGACCTCGGCCTTCTGGCTGCCGCTCGCAGTCTGAACCTGGATGCGCGCGAGGCCCAGCCACCGCTCGAACGCGTTGCTGGTCAGATGGATGTCCTGGATCCGGGCATACGACAGGTTGACCTCCTGCCGTCGCAGGGCACCCCAGCGCATCGAGATCCCTTCTTCGTCGAAGCGGTATCGCAAGGTGCGGTACCGCAGGTAGAAGAATAGGAGCACCAACGGCATGAGCACCAGGAAACAGCACGACAGGACGATGTAGTAGGTGAGCAGCCTGCGGTCCGGGCGATCGAGGGCGAAGATGGCCTCGCGGTCGAGCGTCTGGTCGCGGGTCGCAGGCGTGGCGTTGCTTGGCGGCTGAGCTCGCGCGGATGCAGAATCGATCGGTTCGATATTGGTGGTTTCCATCGTCGGTGGCCTCCCCTTGCCTGCCTACCATACGCATGGCACGACAGTGTGTTCGCACGCGATCTCGCCGGATCGTTGGGCGAGCCTTTCAGGTCCTTGACGTTTGGTTGGTAGTCTGGAATGGGTCGTGTCGTATTTCGGAAGCCACAGGGTACAAACGCACGCGACTTCTCTGAGAGGGCAAACGTACAGTGAGCGACTCTTCCCTCACGAAACAAGCAGCCTTGCCGCCGACGCACACGGTCGGCAACCAGCCGCCGCCCCTCGAGGGCCACAACGCGTTCCAGACCGATCAGCCGTTGCGCGAAGCGGTCGGAAGGCACGGTGCGTCCTGGGCCCTCGACGAGCTCGGTGCCTTTGGTGCCACCTGCGGCTCGGCGGATGTGATCGCGCTCGGCTTCGCGGCGAACGAGAATCCGCCCGATCTGCACACCCATGACCGCTTCGGCAGGCGGATCGACGAGGTGCACTTTCATCCGGCGTACCAGGATCTCATGCGGCTCGGGACCGAGGCGGGCATCCACGCACGCCCCTGGTCAGCACCGAGGGAGGGTGCCCACGTCGCTCGGGCGGCCAAGCACTATCTCCTGACCCAGGTCGAGGCGGGCGTCATGTGTCCGTTGACGATGACCTTCGCGGCGGTGCCGGCGCTGCGCCAGCAGGCGGATGTCGCCGCGCGGTGGGTACCGCGTCTGTTGCACGACACCTACGACGCGCGTCTGCGACCGGCGTCGGAGAAGACGGCTTGCACCATCGGCATGGCGATGACCGAGAAGCAGGGGGGCTCGGATGTGCGCGCCAACACCACCCGCGCCGTACCGGTCGCGGAGCCGGGTCCTGGCAAGCCCTATCGGATCACGGGTCACAAGTGGTTCTGCTCGGCACCGATGTCCGATGCGTTCTTGATGCTGGCGAAGACCGATGACGGTCTGTCGTGTTTCCTGGTGCCACGGGTGCGTGAGAGCGGGGCGCGCAATGCCTTTCGGATCCAGCGGCTCAAGGCGAAGCTCGGCAATCGCGCCAACGCGTCCAGCGAGATCGAGCTCGATGACACGTGGGGCGAGATGATCGGGCCGCCGGGTCGCGGCGTGCCGACCATCATCGAGATGGTCAACCACACACGCCTCGACTGCGTGATCGGCTCGGCCGGCATCATGCGGCAAGCGCTGGTTCAGGCGCTTCACCATGCGATCTTTCGCCAAGCCTTCGGACGTCGACTGATCGAGCAGCCCGCCATGCGGGGTGTGCTCGCGGATCTCGCCGTCGAAGTGGAGGCCAGCACGGCGCTCGCCCTACGGCTGGCTGCTGCATACGACCGCAGCGACCGTGCGGCGCGGGCTTTTCGTCGTCTGGCGACGGCTGTGGGCAAGTATTGGGTGACCAAGCGGACGGCACCGGTGGTTGCCGAAGCGCTCGAATGCCTGGGAGGCAACGGCTACGTGGAAGAGTCGATCCTTCCTCGGCTCTACCGGGAAGCGCCGCTCAATGCCATCTGGGAAGGCTCGGGAAACGTCATGTGCCTGGATGTGCTGCGCGCGGCGGGTCACGATGCCGACGTGGTACCAGCACTGCTCGAGGAGATCGGCCTGGCGCGTGGTGTGGATCGTCGTTTCGATGCCTTCGTGACCGATCTCGCGCGTGGACTGCCCTGCGGCACGGCCGCTTCGGACGCGCCCGGTCTGGAGGCTGACCAGGCGTCCGCGCGGCTGCTCGCCGAAAAGATGGCACTGGCGCTTCAAGGGGCGCTGCTGTTGCAGCACGCACCCGCGGCGGTGGCGGACGCCTTTGTTGCCACTCGGCTGGCACGGGAAGGGGGGCTGGGATTCGGAACGCTGCCCTCCGGAGTGGACGTTGCGGCCATCCTGGCCCGTGCCTGGCCGGAAGCCGGGTAGGCTCGGCCGGGCACGGCAGGTGACGATCCGCTTGCCGCGATCGCCTACCCCGCGGGGATCGCGACGTCCGCGGCCGTGGCGGAACGATCAGCCACCGTCGCGGGCAGCTCGCCGCCGGGTGGTCCGTAGAACATCACCCATGCCGCGAGGTCTTCGGTGGAATCCTCGAAATGGTGCGTGGCCCCTGCAGGGACGAAGAGCGCGTCGCCGGCGCGAAAGGTCGATCGGCTGTCGCCACGGACGAAGACCCCCGAGCCGCTGATGATGATGTAGATCTCGTCCTGCTCGTGGGGCTCTTTGGGGTCGGCGCCGCGCGGCACGTAGAGACCCATGCGGAGACTTCCGCGGGCCACCATCTCGACCCAGCGTTCGCCGGTGTCGGGAAGGGCATCGAGTGCTTCGTGGAGCGAGAGTCGCACATCGCCATGGTTCATGGGTTGAATCCTATCGGTTCTGGCCCTGGAATCGGTGGCTACGTTTCCCCGGCGGGACGTCGCAGGGCTTCGAGTGCTTCGAGGCTGCGTGGCCAGTCTTTCTTGAGCAGGGTCGAGAGCGCTCGATCGGCCAGCACCTTGCCTTTCGTCTGGCAGCGCGCGCAGTAGTTGGTTTCGCGGCGCGCGTAGACGATCCGCTGAATCGGGGCGTCGCACGCCGGGCATGGCTTGCCGTATCGGCCGTGAACGGCCATGTCGGGCCGAAATGCCGTGACCTTCTTGGGAAACCCGTCTCCCGTTTCGGCCAGCAGTCGATCGCGCCATTCGACGAGCACGGCGCGCGCAGCTTCGAACAACTGCGTCACATGGTCGGCTTGCAGGCGCTGGGTCAGGGTGACCGGCGATAGGCGAGCGCGATGGAGAATTTCGTCGGAATAGGCGTTGCCGATTCCGGAGAAGAGGCGCGGGTCTGTCAGAGCCCGTTTCAAGGTGTGATTGCTGGCGGTCAGGCGCTCGTGGAAGGTCGCGGCGTCGCAGGTGAGCACGTCGACCCCACCCGGATCGTGCGCGCCGAGACCGGCGGCGCCTTGCACCACGAAGAGCGATGCGCGCTTCGTGCTGCCGGCCTCGGTCAGCAACAAGGTTCCGGAACTGAAGTCGAATGCCGCCAAGCCGTTGCGCCGCGGGATCTTGGCGTCAGCCGCCTTCCAGGCCAAGCGGCCGGCAATCATGAGGTGGAGGACGAGAAAGAAATCGCTCTCGAGCCCGATCACGATGCGTTTGCCGAGCCGGGAGAGCTTTTGGACACGCAGTCCAGTGGTCGCCTCGATGGGTGGGTCGTACGAGCGCAACAAGAAGGGGCTAGCCAGGCGTACGCGCGAAAGGGTCTCACCCGTGGTTCGGGCGCGCAGCGCCTGGAGGTAGCTCTCGATGTCCGGGAGCTCAGGCATGACGGCCAGTCTATCGGGTGGCATGACCATCTGAACATGGCGCCCAGCCATGGCGCGGCACGAGTCGATGGACAGACCTCGAGATCTTTGCGACGATCCCAAACAACATGGATGAGAGTCCGAGCTACATCATTCGCCGCCCGGAGCAAATTCGGGCCATCGCTTCGCCCGTCCGGCAGGAGATCCTGGACACGGTCCAAGCGCTGGGCTCCGCCACGATTGCCGACATGGCCCGGGAGCTCGGCCGGCCGGCGGACGCGCTCTATTACCATGTGCGCGTGCTCGAGAACGTGGAGCTGCTGATTCCCCACGACGAGTCGACCGCCAGCCGCCGTTCGGCGGTGGTGTATCGCACCCCGGCTGGCGACGGTCTGTTGCGCCTGCATTACGACGCGGATGATCCCGAGAATCGTGATGCGGTGACCGGCGCCATCAGTGCCCTCTTGCGCATCTCGGAGCGTGATTTCCGCAACGGATTTCGTAGCGATCTCGCCACCTGTGAAGGCCCCGATCGAAACTTGTGGGCTGGCCGCACCAAGGCGTGGCTCTCAGACGAAGATGTGCAGGCGGCTCGCGAGCTGATCGTCAGCTTGGTCGAGATCTTTTCGCGCCCCAAGCGCCCGGGCAGCAACCGGTTGCACGTCATGTCCTTTACCCTGGCACCGGTCGAGCCGAGCCCGCGAGCAGCCGACCCGACCGAAGACTGATCGGGGGCCTCCGGGAAGCCGCCGAAGGAGGCTCGGACGATCAGGGCATCACGCACATCTCGGGCGATGGGCAGAGCGGCGCCTGGAAGGCGTCGCGCACCAGCCAGTCTCCTGGGTCGTTGAACGTGCACGCAACATCGAAACCCTGCGTACTGGGGTTGAAGTCCTGGAGACAGTTGCGGGCGCGCAGGCCGATGGCTGGCAGCTTGCGTCGATAGCGATTCTGTTGCTCCGTGGACGTGGCATTGGCGAGGCGCTCGGCGTAGGCGGAACGGTAGCCGAGAACCCAGGTGCCGGCGAGGCCCAGGCCTTGACCACCGGCGACCGTACTGCCCTTGGGCGGTGGAACCAGGGCGTCGAAGAATACGACCGAGCAATCTGCGCGACAGATGGTGAATGCTCGGGCGGCCAGGCATCGATCCAGCTCCGGTTCGTCGAGCCCCGAGCAGGCCGCGTGATCAGCGATCTGATCGAATTGCCAGTCCGTGAGCTGCACCTTGGCCGGCGGGCCACCAAACCCCTCGAGCACCCGCACCGGGTCGATGGCAATCGGATCGGGCATGAACTTCCGGCTCTCGAAGTAGCTGGTGACGTAGATGAAATCGGCTAGGTAGTGCGGCAGCACGGCCCACAGATCGTCGACCGGCTCATAGCGAGCGTCCTCGTCGTCGAGAAACGTCATCAGGCTCATGCCGGGTGACAGTGGGATGTCGGTCATCTGCTGCAGGGCGGGGTAGACCTCTCGGAGGTAGGCCCGGGTGTGTTCGATATAGGGGTTTCTCTCGGTCCACGCGGCGGCCAGGTCGCCGCCTTCGCCGAGGCGAAAGCGGGCCACGGGGTTGACGTAGGCGAGCCGATTCACCAATCCGCGCGCGGTGAGCTCGGCCTCGAAACGGTCGAACATGACTTCGTACCATTCGAGTGCGATTTCGACATTGTTGTCGCTGCACGCCGGATACCTCTCGCAGGTCGCGGGATTCTGCGAAGGATCGATACACGAGCCTCCCTGATGCGCCCAATTGGGATCCAGGGGCATGCCGTGGTCGTCGACCGTCACGCTGGTCGGAACCTGGCAGTAGTGCTGAATGTTGAAAGCGGTCGAGAGGCCCTGCTGATCGGCGAGCTCGACAAGATGAACCAACTTGTCGACCGCACCCTCGATGGCAGGCCGAATGGCTTCGACCGTCTCGCCATTCTCGGTATCTGGCCACGGAACCAGGTCGCGGTTTTGCACGAAGATCAGGTTGAAGCCCGCGCCGGCACCGGCAACCGCCGCCAGCTCGTCACGGAGCTGCCGGTCGATCGACGCCCGCACGTCAGCATCGCCCTCGAGCAGCAATCGGGGCCAGTTGGTGGCGGCATAGCTGCTGGCGTCGGCCGTGAGGGTATAGGTGGCGCCGGCGGGCGGTGTCGGATCCGGCAGGGCGGTAGCCACCAAGTTGGGTGTGAAGTAGACCCCCTTGATCTCCGCGATGGCACGGACCTGAAGGGTGTCGAGCTCGTCGACGTCCGGATCCTCGTGGCAGCCGTTGGCCGCAACGAGGCGAATCAGACGCCCATTCTGCGTCGCGAAGGGGAATTCCTCGCTGCCCGGCAGAGGATGCAAACAGCGCCAGGTGCGTTCGGTAGAAAGCGACTCTCCCACGGTCCGAAAGCGAATCTGAAGGGTGTCGCGCCCGGCCGGCAAGGGGGCTGGCGACCAGCGAAGGGGCACATTGCATTTGTTGCTCCCGCCGCGGGCAATGCACTGTTGCTGTTCGGCGATGATCTGCTTGCGCACGCCGACCACTGCGACCCGCGCTTCGGGCTCCCGCGCGCCGAAGAATGCCGCTTCTTCTTCCGGGGTTTGGTGGTCGCAATCGTCGACACCGACCAGGTAGACCTCGAGGGTCTTGGCACGGGGGCGGACACCGGAGTAGTGGATCGAGCCCGGCCCCGCCAGCGGGCACGCCCACAGAACGTTCTGATCGACACCAACGCTGCGAATCGCGACGCGGCGGGTGGGATCGCTCGGCGTGTCCCAAGACAGCACGGTGGAGCACTGATCAGAGCCCGCTGCGATGAAGCACGGGTTGTCCGTGACCGCGATCGTGACGTCCTGCGCCTGGCCCGGTGCCACGAAGCACGCACAAGCCAGCACGGCCAGCACGCCGCGCTGTAACGATAAGCAAACCATCATCGCTCCTTTTCCGGGATTCGGCCTGCGCGACGCGACATTGCGCGCGCGTGCGCGTCTCCTGAGAAAGAACGCGTAGACAGCCTCTCGATCTTGGCGAAGCGCCACGGCGTGGGCGCACCCCGAGTCGTTGCGGAGAGAAGCCTGGCAAGCGTCCCCTCACCGCCTCGCGGCGTTTGATCCCAGGCTGCCAACCTACCTCTACGCTTGTGGTAGCGTCACCACAGATGAAGAAAAAGCATCCGTTGGAGCCTCCAGAGAAGGCCCTCTCTCGCGCTGAATGGGAGTTGATGAATGTGTGCTGGCGCAAGGGTACCGTCACCGCTCGTCAGGTTCTCGAGGCGACGGCTGGGTCTCGAGAGCGCGACTACCAGACCGTCAAAACGCTGCTCGACCGCATCACGTCGAAGGGCTATCTGACGATGGAGAAGCTAGGCCCCTTGTGCCTCTATACGCCGGCGGTCGAACGTCGGCTCGCGGTGGGAAGGGCCGTTCGTGAGTTCGCAGACACGGTTCTCGACCGACGCCTGGCACCGCTGATGCTCGAAATGGTGCGCAAGGAAACACTCAGCGACGACGAGCTCGGTGAGCTTCGCGACTTGCTCGATCGCCAGTCGGAGGAGCGCTAGGCCATGGCTGTCACCGACGTGATCGCTGTGTGGATCCACGCGATGGCTTCGGTGTCTGTGCAGGCCGGCCTGCTGATTGTCGGCGTACTGGTGGTTCAGGCTTGTTGTCGCCTCTCGTCACGGGTGCGATGCTGGCTGTGGTGCTTGGTACTGGTGCGCCTGGCCCTCCCCGTTCCTTTCGAAAGCCCGATTGGCCTGCTGGCGGGGGCGGGTGTCGTCGAGTCGTACGAGGCTCGTGCCCAGAGCGGCGGCGAAGCTGGCGCTACAGCGCGATCCGAAGATCTGTCGCCGGTCGGTCAGTTTTTCGGTCGCTCGTTCGGTGGGACGCTCGACGCTTGGACGCGGGTGATCGGCGGAGAGGCCCTGGGGCGCGAGGTCGATCTCGAGCCCGTCTCGGCTGTGGCCTGGCTTGCCTTCGCGCTCTGGGTCGTTGGTGTGACGACGCTTGGTGCGATTCGCTGGCGCCGCCAGGTGGCCCTCGGTCACTGGTTGCGCCAATGTCACCGGCCGTCGCCCAAGCTCGAGACCTGGGTCGACGCGCTGCGGGTGGGATTGGGGATCCGGCAGCGGATCCGGGTGCGTGTCGCGCCGGATGACGCGTTGCGCGCCGAGTGCCCCCAAGGCCCTGTGCTCATCGGCGCCTGGCGCCAGACGATCGTCCTGCCTCGCTTCCTGGCAGAAGCATGGCCGGCATCGCGCCTCGAACCGGTGATCCTGCACGAGCTGCAGCACGCACGGCGCAAGGATCCACAGTGGAATGTGCTTCTGGCTTGGGTCGAGACGGTGTATTTCTTCCATCCGCTGGTCTGGCTGACCGCGGCCCGTCTTCGAATCGAGCGTGAGTTCGCGTGTGACGATGCGGTCGTTGCCCGGCACGAATCGCTGCTCGTGCCTTACGCGCGTACGCTCGTGGGGCTATCACTGCAGGCCGATGAGCTCCGCGTCCTCGATGGTCTCAGCCTGACCCGCCGCTCGCAGCTCCTTCCGAGGGTCCGTCGCTTGCTCGCTCCCGAGCCGCCGCCGGCCAGGCCGCATGCGCGTTTCTCAGTTGGCATGGTGGGCATCGCGGCCATCTTGCTGCTCGCCGCCGACCGGCCGCAGATGAAGGTCGTGGTCGGTCCGGAGCACGAGCAAGAGGCCGCCGGCCACTCTTCCCGCGCGCGAGTCGATCGGTTCCAGGGCCCAGGCGACGAGGCCCCAGACGACGATGCGTTGGCCGAGCTCGCCACCCTTGCACGGCACTGCGATCCGGAGAACAGGCCACGCCGTGCCGCGCTCCTGGCTGACCTGGCGACGCGACGACCGGATTTGCCGCCTGAGCTCGCGTTCTACCTCGTGGTGTTTTCGCCCGAAGAGGAGCCCGAGCTCTACCAGCGCTTGCGCGCGATCTGGCGCCGCCACCTGATGCCCGAGGCCGTACCGCTGGCCGTGTTGCAGAACGCAGCGGAGTTCTTTTCGTTACGCGAGCCGGTCGAAGCGCTCGCCATCTACCGCCGTCTGGACCATCGCCAAACGGTCTCCGCGGAACCAGGCCTGATCGAGACCGCGATCCGGCGTGGTGAGCTCCTCATGCATCTCAGCGCTCAGGCTGACGATGGGGCGACACGGGAGGCGCATGATCTCCAGCGTCAGGCTGCTGAAGCATTTGCCGCCGCGCTTCGCCGTGCGACGAACGACACGGAGCGCCTCGGCGCGTTGGGGCGTGCCGCGCGGAGCTCCGCCCGACACGGCGCGTCGACACGCGCCGCCGCATACGCACAGCAAACCATCGCGGTCGCTGATCGGGTGCCGCCCGGGACTACGCGCGGCACCGCAGTCCACGGTGCGCACACCATTCTCGGCCACTGGGCCTTGGCGCAGCAGGATGTCGAGGGCGCGATTGACCACCTGATGCGCGCGGCCCAGATTGCGGGCTCAGCAGTGGTGGCGTCGTCCGGCCCCGAGCTGAGCCTCGCCAATGACTTGCTCGCGATGGGCCACACGGCTGCCGTGATCGCCTACCTCGAACGCTGTCGTTCCCTCTGGCCACGCGGCGTGAAGACTCTGGCTGCCTGGGTCGAGGCTGTCGCCCACCAGCGCATCACGCGACTGGAAAGGTCGCCCTCCGATGCTGCCCCTGCCGGGGCCGCCTTGCAACAAGCTGATCTGAGCTAGGGACACCATCGATGATCGACCTTCAGGAGACGAGGATCTTCCTCTCCCCAAAGCTCTACAACTGTAGAGGAAAACAGACGAATGTGGTAATCAGGCAATTCCGCCTGATGACTTCAAGAGGAGCCTTCAACATGCAACCCACCATTCATTCGCTCGCATCTCGCTTCCTCCTCCTGTTGGCGGTCCTGTGCCTGGCTACGCCGGCGGAGAGCACGGCGACGGTCATCCATGTCGTGGGCCAAGACGATGCATCCGTCGACCGGCCTGCGCTGCAGGCGGCAATCGATGCCGCAAGCCCAGGAATGACCATCAGCCTGGCCGGTACCTTCCAGCTCGATGGTGAGCGTGTTCTTCTCGAGACGCCGTACCTGACCCTGGCTGGCGAGGCTGTCGACAACGACGGCGACGGCGCCACCAACGAGGATTGGCCTGACGGCGTCGACAACGATGGCGACGGCCAGGTCGACGAAGACGGCTGGGACACGCACTTGCGCGGGGTCCTGGCCGACAACGGTCGCCCTGCCAGGGTCGATGGTGAGAATGCGCTGTGGAATCGCGCTCTGGTGGTCGAAGGCGCGAGCGGCACGCTTCGTGGCCTGACGATTCGGAACCTCCACCTCTCGGGCTTTCACCGCGGGATCGATCTGACGCCCGAGTGGGGCAGCCCAACGGGTGGTTGCGCCGACCGTTTTCACACCGGTGGGAAGGTCCATGGCATGCGGTTGGTCAGCAACCACTTCGCCGGCAATGCGCTCGGTGTGCTCGGGTTGGGAGACGTACGATCTCTGCGCGCCGAACGCAATCTCTTCACGGAGCACGAGATCGGCGGCCTGTTCATGGAGGGGGGCCGTGTTGGCTGTCCACTCGTCGATGGCTCGAGCGTGGAGCTCACCCTGGGAACACCGTTGCGGACGCGGATCGAAGACAATCGTTTCGAGAATGCCAACGCGTTGACCTCACGCACCCGCTGGTCGCGGTTCGAGAAGAATGATGTGGTTGGCGGCCTGTTCGGCTTGTCGGCGAACTTCGACGAGCGGATGGTGATTCGCCGAAACCGAATGGAAGGGCTGGCCGTGTCGGGGATGTTCTTGCTGGAGATGACCGACAGCTTGATCGCCGACAATACGATCCGCGATACCTTCGCGGGGATCGATCTGGCCGGGGTCGCCACGCGCACAGTGCTACTGGGCAACCGCATCGAAGGAACGTTGTATGGCCTGCTGTTCGCGGCCGAGGCGAGGCACTACTTCGTCTTCGGGCCGACGATCGTCGACAGCCTCTTTGCGGGTGTCTTTCTCGAAGCTGGTAGCAGTGAGAATACGGTGATCAACTTCGGCGCAGCAGTGACGGCAACGGATCTCGGGACAGCCAACGAGCTGATCGGCAACTTCACCGATCCTTGAGGCGGGCGGGCGATGCGGTCATCGGTTCGTCAATCGTTCCGATGACCGCGACTCGCGTGTGGAGCCTGGTTCGAGCTCAGTCCATCTGCTTGCGCAGCACGGTCGGGATGTCGTAATCGTCGACGTTCGACCAGTTGGGGCCATAGCCGCCGGGATCGTCCGGTTGGCTCTGGGCCAGGACCTTGCGGAAGTACGGGATCTCTTCCTGCGAGTCATCCTCCTCGTGATGATCCATCTCGTGTGAGCCGGACTCGCGAGGAGCAGGATCCCGGGGTGCAAGCTCGTGATGGCCTGACTCGTGAGGTGGCACTTCACGGTGGCCCATCTCCCTTTGCAGTGGCTCTCGCTGCATGGGCTCCCGCTGAACGGCCTCGTGGTGCATGGGCTCCCGATGCAGGGATTCCCGATGAAGGGACTCGCGCTGCATGGGTTCTCGCTGCATCGGTTCGCGCCGCATGGGCTCGTGATGCGCGGGCTCGAAGGAAGCGGCCTCTCGTCGGGGGCGTGGCTCGGGCTCCGCAACGTAGCCATCGTCCTCGCGTTCGCCGAACAGGCTCGATCGCAGCGGTGCCACCTCTTGCCTGCTGTCGTGATGGGCCGACGCTTCCGGCTCCATCGGCTGCGATTCCTCGGCCATGGGTTGGCGGGCAGGCTCGGCGTAGGCTGCCGCTTCGGGCTCGTTCCGTGCTTCCCCGCCCCGACGGTAGTGGCCGAGATTGGGGATTTCGACCCGCGGCGCGGTTGCCCGTGCCTCGTCGAAGCCGGTGGCGATCACGGTGACCTTCATCTCGTCGGCGAGATCCTCTTCGATCACCATGCCGGAGATGATGTTGGCGTCGGGGTCGACCGCTTCGGCGATCACGCGCGCGGCTTCGGCTACTTCGTGCAGGGTCAGATCCCGGCCTCCGGAGATGTTGAGCAGCACTCCTTTGGCGCCCTCGATCGACGTCTCCTCGAGCAGCGGCGACGAGATCGCCCGCTGGGCAGCCTCGAGCGCACGGTTCTCGCCCTTGGCGATGCCAGTCCCCATGAGCGCCATGCCCATGCCGGTCATGATCGACTTGACATCGGCAAAGTCGACGTTGACCTCGCCGGGGACGGTGATCAAATCCGAGATTCCCTGGACGGCCTGTCGCAAGACGTCATCGGCGATCAGGAACGCTTCGGTGAGCGGCGTTCCACGATCGACGAACGACAGCAAGCGCTCGTTCGGAATCGTGATCAAGGTGTCGACCGCACCTCGCAGCTCTTCGACGCCGCGGTCGGCGAGCTGCATGCGGCGGCGACCCTCGAAGCCGAACGGCTTGGTGACCACCGCCACCGTCAACGCGCCGATCTCGGCGGCCAGCGAAGCGATGATCGGCGCCGATCCGGTCCCCGTGCCGCCGCCAAGGCCAGCGGTGATGAACACCATGTCGGCACCGTCGAGCAACTCCAGAATGCGCTCGGTATCCTCGAGGGCGGCCTTACGACCAATCTCGGGATCACCGCCGACACCGAGACCACGGGTGAGCGTTGTCCCCACCTGCAGTTTGGTTGGCGCCGAGCTCCGATTGAGCGACTGGATGTCGGTGTTGGCGCTGATGAATTCGATGCCGCGCAGCTGGGCTGCGATCATTCGGTTGACGGCATTGCCGCCCCCACCGCCGACGCCGACGACCTTGATCTTGGCCGGCATCTGGTCGATGTCCTCGATGAGGACCGACTGGGCCTGGGAATCCGTGGGCTCGTCAAACAAGATCATGTTTCGTTCCTCGCTTCGGGGGCTCACAGCAGATCGGAAAACACACTGCGCAGCGAGCCCATCAGGCTGCGCACGGTCCAAGACCGACGAGGACGACCAGCCTGCGACTGCTCGGCTCGCAAGCCGTAGAGCAGCAGGCCAGACGCGGTGCACCAGCTCGGAGAGCTGATGACGTCGACCAAGCCACCGAGACCGTTCGGAAGGCCGTAGCGCACGGTAGCGGCAAAGAGTTGCTCGACCATCTCGAGCAAACCATCGAGCTGTGCGCCACCGCCGGCGAGCACCACACCGCCACGGAGGTTGTCATCACAGCCGTTCCTTCGCAGATCATCCCGAACCAGGCTCAGCATTTCCTCTGCGCGCGGTCCGAGGATCTCACAAAGCTCACGCTTGGGCACCACTCGCGTGGCGCCGCCTGCGACGGATGGCACGGAAACACCGTCATCGTCGACCATCGACGGGAGACAGCAGCCGTGGCGAACCTTGATGCGCTCGGCTTCGCCGAACGGTGTCCGCAGCACCATGGCCAGATCGTTGGTGAAGTGGCTGGCCCCGATCGGCACGACGCCGGAGTGCTGGACCTCGCTTTCGGCGAAGAACGCATATTCGGTACCGCCGCTTCCGATGTCGATCAGCAGGGCGCCGAGCTCGCGCTCGTCCTGGCTGAGTACGGCGTCGGCGGTGGCCAGCGGCTCGAAGACCACCTCGGCAACTTCGATTCCTGCGCGGTTGACGCAGGTCTGAAGTGTCCGAGTGCGGGTCTGATTGCCCGTGACCAGGTGGACGTTTGCTTCCAGCCGGCTGCCGAGCATGCCGACCGGATCGGCGATGCCGCCCTGGTCGTCAACCAAGAATTCTTGCGGGATCGCGTGCAAGATCTCGCGTTCGCTCGGCAAGGCAGCCGATTGCGCGGCCTCCAGTACCCGTGCGACGTCGGTTTTGTGAATCTCGCGATTGCGTCGCGCGACCGACACGACAGCGCGTGCATTGACGCTGCGCAGGTCGGAGCCGGCAATGCCGATGTAGGCACGACCGACCTCCACACCGGCCATGACTTCGGCTTCGTCGACGGCGGCCTTGACCGCATCGACGGTTGCCTCGACATTCACGACGTTGCCCCGACGACAACCGCGGTTGGGAGCAGAGCCCTTACCGACCACCTCCAATCGACCCGACTCGTCGCTCCTTGCCGCGATCAGCACGCGGACATGGGACGAGCCGATGTCGATACCCACCAGGTAGTTCTCTTGCCTCGCCATCTCAAGACCTCATAGAAGTGGCCGAACCCGTCGGCTGGACGATGATTCGTCGCGCGAAGCGAAGGTCCACTGCATCGACCGCGCCGTAGCGGGCGGCGATTTGGGGAACCAAGGCTTCGAGGCGACGGATTCGCTCGTGCAGCGTACCGGCGCGTACCAGAAGAGGGAAGGGAATGGTTGCGACGCTCAGGCGGTAGTCGTCCATTCCCATCAGCTCGATTTCAGAAATTCGCTCTGCCCAGTCCGGGCGTACCCCCGCAAGCTCGCTGACCAGGCTCAAGGCGCCGCGCAAGGCGCGTTCACGTGCGGCGATCGCTTCCGCGGACGGTTCGGTGTCATGGCCGAAGCCCGACAGCATGCTGAGCACCACCAAGTCGGCCGCGGGATCGTTCGATCCGAGCGGTGCGATTACCGCGCCGTTCGGATCGACGTAGAGAAGCTGCTCGCCGTCGTGGAGCAAGGCAGCCGCCGAGCGCTCGACGATCCGAAGCCGCAGGCGATGCGGCAGCTCCTTGCGGGCCTCGACCGACTGCACCCACGGATGCTCGTCGAAGGTCCGCGAGACCTGATCGAGATTCAGGCGCAGCAGGTTGGTTCCGAGGAGCGGTCGCATGATTCGCTGGACCCAGGCGCCACTGACCCGTCGTACCCGCACCGGCGCGTGCTGGTGCGACGGGCGAAGCGTCGTTCCAAGAACGGAGGGCTCGGCGTCGACGGTGACGGCGGCCAGCGCCAGGCGGGGCGTGGTCAGCAGCCAGATGCCCAGGCCGACCGGCAAGCCGACCAAGAGCACGGCGCCGACGAAGGGCCGCAACAGGCGGACCAGCGGATGCCTTCGCCGGTAGCGGACGGCCTTGCCACGGTGTCGGAACGGCACGACATTGTCGCGCGTGCCACGTTTCAGTGTCGGCGTCATGAGGATGCGCCTCCAGCGGCCGGCGCCGCGTCATCCGCATCCCCGGATTCCGCGAAGTGACGGGCGAGTCGAACGATGTCCCCTGCGCCGAGAGTGATCACGACATCCCCCGGCGCGACGGTGCTGGCCAGGGCTTCCGGCGCGTCGTTGTAGGTCTCGAGATACTGGACACGGCGATGCCCAGCATCGCGAGCGGCGCGCACCACGTCTTCTCCGGAGACGCCTTCGATCGGCTCTTCCCGAGAACCGTAGATGGCGGTGACCGTCGCGGTGTCCGCGTGCATCAGCGCCTGGCCGAATCCCTGCGCCTGGTCGCGCGTTCGCGAGTACAGATGCGGCTGGAAGACCGCATGCAGGCGTGCATCGGGGAAGGCCTGGCGCGCTGCACGCAAGGTCGCGGTGACCTCGGTCGGATGGTGCGCGTAGTCGTCGATGACGGTGGCCCCGCGCCAGGTTCCCAGCCGCTCGAACCGTCGGTGCACGCCGCCAAATCGCGACAGTGCCTCGGCAATTCGATCCATGTCGAGCTCGAGGGCGCGGCCGATCGCCACGGCGGCCAAGGCGTTGCGCACGTTGTGCTCGCCCACCATTGGCAAGCGGACGGTGCCGAGCGCGTCGCCATCGGCACCGGCGACGGTGAAATGGCAGCCGGTGCCGTCAACCTTGATGCCGGTGGCCACCAGCTCGGCCTGCGGCGACAAACCGTACGTGACCACCCGATGATGCGCGGTGAGCTGAGGCAGGATGCGTTGGATGTTCGGGTCGTCGAGGCAAAGGATGGCACGGCCGAAGAACGGCACACGCCCGGCAAAGTCAACGAACGCCTCACAGATCGCGTCGAGATCTCGATAGGTATCGAGGTGCTCGCGATCGATCGACGTGACGACCGCGATCACCGGCATCAAGCGCAGGAAGCTGCGGTCGAACTCATCGGCCTCGCAGACCAGGTAGGGGCTCTTGCCAATGCGGGCACCGGTGCCCGAAACCTGCATGCGGCCGCCGACGATGACGGTCGGGTCGAGACCCGCTTCGGTGAGCAGCGTGCCGACCATCGACGTGGTGGT
>CALFAM010000025.1 GCA_937948815.1 uncultured bacterium | reverse complement strand
GGCGACGGCCATTACCCTCAATATCTGATGCCAAGGTTATTGACCTCAAATACTGATGTCAAGGACCGAGGGCTCCACCCAAGCGCACTCCGGACGAGGGACGAAGGGCTATGGGGTCTGAAGCTCTGGAATCAGGTCCGTGTGGTGACCGATCATCTTCCAGCGACCGGCTTCCTTGCGAAAGAGGCTGGTGGTGCGAAGGTCGACCCGAAAAGGCTCACCGTCCGGGCCGGTGTTCTCGCCGACCGCGATGTTGCTGACGATGGCCAGTGATTGGCCGACGGTCACGTGCACGTCTTCGGCGCGCACCGCGCCGCCGAGCTTCATCGCTGCCTGGGCCGCCCACGATTCGCGCACGGCTTCCCAGCCGACCAGAAAATCCCCGGTCGGCCCCATGTACGTCACGTCATCGGCATGCGACCAAACCTTCTCCATCGGAGCCAGCTCGCCGCGGAACATCGCGTTCAGCGCGTTGTGAAAATCGGCAATCGCCGCGTGAACGGCCTGATCATCCGTCTCGGCTGCCGCAGCCCCGGGCACGCCGACGAGCACGATCAGCAACACCAAAGACACAGCCAAGCGGCTCGAGAAGCACCAAGATCGTGCACTCGACGGCATCGATCGGCCGGAGACATGCTGGCTGTGTGCCGTCCGTAGCGCCTTCGTTCTCGTCGTTCTCATACTCCTCTTCATGGCATTCCTCCTTGGCGGTTGTCGTAGGGTCGATGGGGATTCGATCGCGCGCGACCGCCCCGAGCGTGCGCTGCTGTCGTGGCGAGCAGCTTCGTCACTCAGAACAGCGATATGGACGTTCCATCCGGCAGGATGCGCACCGGCTGGCGTACGTGCCGCGCCCAACCGAGCCACCGCGTCTCGGCTGCCTGCGCACCGCGTAGGGTGAGCGGCGTGGTCTTGCCTGGGCTCGGATCGGCATCAGGAAGTTGCCAGCGATCGAGAAGGGCCGATCGCAATGCGCTCCGACCGCGGGTGTGGAAGTGAATCGGATCGACACCGAGCCAGGATGGCTCGACCACGATCGGGTCGACACCAGCTTCCTTCGCGCGCGTCCGCAGATGATCGTGGACGGATCGGAGCCGTCGCTTGACCGTCTCGGCATCGAGATTGCGCAAGGGAAAGAGCAGCCACTTCGCGATTTGAAACTGCCAGCCAGCGAGAGCCTCGATCCGCGCAGCCGGTGGCAGGACGACCGCGACCCGGGCCGGCACCGCGAGGAGGCGACGCAGGCAATGGTCGATCCACTGATTGATCAGCTCGGGCGGAACGCCGTACGCCACATCGTTCCCGACATCCATCAGCAGGGCGATGGTCGGCAGCGGAGGCCGTTCGTCGAGCGCCCGCCAAAGCGCGCAATCGCGAATTCCAGGCAGCGCACGAACCGCCAGGTACCGACTCCAGACGCCGTACGAGCGTCCGTGTCCACACGCGGCCAGCACGTCGACCGGGCCACCGGCAGCCGCGCGTACCGCGGCCGCCAGCGTTCCGAGCTCGGGCGTCAGGTTGCTGGCGCCGAACGCGACCAGCCGAAGCACGGGGCGCGCACTGGAGGCGCGGCTCACCGCTTGTAGCGGAGCGTCACCAGGGCTTCGTTGTTCTCGATGTCGCGCCCGCGCACGACGAATCGATTGAGCGCCCATTCAGCGGTCAGGTCGAGACCGTTCCAGATGTCGAAGCGGACACCGATGTCGAGCTTTTCCCACTCCCAAGCGAAGCTTGGAGAGGGGGTCAGCGCAGGCAGACCGAAGTCCGGGTCGATGCGCGAGTAGCGAATCGCCGGCTGGATGAACGAGAAGGCCTGCTTGCCGCCGAGCGACGCGACCACCGGCAGGTCGAACTGCCAGGCGACCTCCGCTTCGAACGCCGTCCGCCCCAGGCCGCCAGCGTCCTGGTCCACGCCCTGGAGGAAGAGCGAGAAGCCGCCGCGGTAGAGCCAGACGTTGAAGCCGATCTCTTGCTTGTCGTTGTCGGTGAACGGGAATCGGGTCTCCGGAAGATCGAGCGGACCGCGGAGAAAGTCGAGATCACCACCGTAGAAGGTACCGGTGAGGTCGACCGTGTCAGCAAGCTCCCGCCGGCGCGCCCAGAGCAACACGTCGAGAGCGCGGTCGCCTGTCTCGTCGCCAAAGTGCAGACCGAGGCCGACACCGATCTCCGGGTTGTCGAACGAGATATCTTCGGTCTCGGCGTCATAGAGAATCGCCAAGCCCGAGGCGAGATCCGGCAGGGCGCCAGTCAGAATCTCTGGCGTGCCATTGTCGCCTGCCAGGGCTGTCGGGTCGCGGAAGAAGAAGGGGTTGCCTTCGCTCACGGTCACCCGGCCCCACAGATGGCGACCCGCCCGCCAGCCGAGCTCGCCGCCGATGTCTTCCATGCGGTTGAAGGCGGTCGAGACCAGGCCGTAGCTCTCCAGGTGGCGGTCGTCCTGGCGCTCGAATGCCGGCATCTTGCCGATCTTGAAGTAGAAGCCCGATGCCATCGCAGGATCGCCGGGCTCGCGCTCACGGCCAAACCGCAGCCACGCCTCGTCGAGATCGACGTCGTTATCCGTGCTGGTCGGGTTCTTGTCGTACTCGTCGACGGTGTCGACTTTCAGACGAAAGCTCAGCCGATCGTCCCGGAAGCGGCCGTCCAGAGACAGCGTCACGACCGAAAGCTCCAGGTGGTCACCAGGCTCGACCGTGCCGATGCGGATGTTCTGGCCTTCCCGGAACGGATCCGGAAAGTTGGTCGTCAGCTCGGTATCGTCGCTCGAGCGCCAGTGTCCTTTGACCTCGATGCCGAAGCGAAAACGGGGCTCCTCTTCCTCGAGACCAGTCGAATCCGCTGCCGCCGGCAAGGCCTGGCATACCGCCACGACTGCCAGGATCGCCAAGCGGGGCCATGGGCGGCGAGGCCGCCAGCGGGCGACACAACCAAGGGCGGCCACAGATGCGCATGTGGCGCCGCGTTCCAGTACCGAGACCATGTCTTCCTCCGATGTTGACTGATCTGCCAGTCTACCAGCCGGTCGAGCAGCGGTGACACCCGTCTCGGCCGGTTGGACGGATTGGGTTCACGGCCCGTACACTCTTGCGTCTGTCCGGAACGGACGGACTCACCAGCCGATTCGCGCGCGCGCCGGAGATTCCTGATGAGCTCGAGTTCCCACTCCCCTGCCACGCTTGCCAACCTCCCCGATCCCGGTCTCCGCCCGATCGAGGACATTCGCCCTCCCGAGATCCTCGACGAGCTCGGACGAGGCGTGCTCGGACAAGACCAAGCCTTGCGGTACGTCTCGGTATCGATCTACAAGCACGCGACCGGAAAGGTCCCGGGCAATCTGCTGATGATCGGCAACTCCGGCACGGGCAAGACCACGATCATGTCCAACATCCAGCGCCTCTACAACGAGGTGCCGGAGTATCAGCCCTTGCGCGCGGTGACCGTGATCAACGCCAATCTCCTGGTGGATGCCGACCGGATGGAGTTTCGCCCGGATCGTCTGCTCAAGGCGATCGAGCAGCGCGCCCGTGCGGTGGCCGGAGACCGGCCCAGCCCGGCACGCCTCAAGGAGGCAATCGAGCGCGCTACCGTCTGCATCGACGAAATCGACAAGATGTCCTCCGTGCTCGCCGGCAAGCCGAATGCGCTCGGCGTCGTTCTGCAGCAGGGCCTCCTGACCCTGATGGAGGGCGAGCTCCTGGCCTACCCGATCCACGTGTGGATCGATGGTCAAGAAAAGCAGATCACCATGGAGATCGACACCCAGCGCATGATGTTCATCTGCGGTGGTGCATTCGAAGGACTCTACGACCAGGTCTACGAACGGGTGACCAAACCTGGGAGTGGCGAGAGGCTGAAGACCAGGACCGTGCGCACGGCCGAAGGCCAGGTGCGAATCGACACGGTCTTCTCACTGGCCGCGCTGCTCAAACCCAAGGATCTTTTCGCCTACGGCATGGTTCCGCAGTTCATGGCCCGGTTCGAGAAGGTGGTCATGCTCGAGGAACTGGACGTCGGCGTGCTCAAAGAGATCCTTCTCAAGTCCTTCGAATCTCCCTTCGTCCGTTCGAGACGATTCTTCGAGGTGCTCGGGATCCGGCTCGAGATGGAAGATCTGGCGGCCGCCCTGATCGCCGAGCACGCAGCCAAGGACAGCCGGACCGGCGCACGCGCGCTGCGCCCGCTGGTGGCGGAGATCGTCAATCCACTCGAGTTCAACCCGTGGCAGAACAAGGCGCTCGAGTCGATCGAAGGCGGCCACCGCCTGACCATCACCGCCGACATGGTCCGGGAGCTTCTCCGTCGCTGAGCATCGTTCCTCGAGGCCCTCGGCCACTCGCCGCGACGCACCGACAGCACGGCGAGCACACGCCACCCGCGCAGGTCAGGTAGAATCGGACGGTATGTTTGATTTTCAGTCCGCTCGGTTGTCCGCTGCACGTTCCGGTTTGCTCTTCTATTCCTAGGCGCAGCGCGGGCTCCGGTTCGATCTGGAGATCGGAAACACAAGGCGAAACGCTGGACCGAAATCGGTCTGGCAAACTCGTCTCGGGTTCCTGCGTAATAAGCATCACGTGGGTGGATGGAGTGGTCGGCACCGAGGTCTGAGTACGTCGCGATCCGGCCAGGGATGATGAATCTTTTCGAGCGCCTGAGCGTCACCAGGGCGATCGCCGCGATCGACGGGCCGTCGAAAGCGGGCGATCGCGCCGTGGAAAGAGCCCGTGAACGCCTCGAGCTGGCGGGGGCCCGTGCCGTTCCTCGCCTGATCGAAGCGATGGCGGGCAGCCGCAACGTCGGTGCGCTCCAAGAGATGCTCGACCTGGTGATGACCGCGGAGAGCCTGCCACACGTCGCCAAGGCACTGGTCAGCGCACCGCCCGAAGTCGTCGATGCGCTGATTCCCCTGATCGCCAAACGCGGTCGCTTCGACCCCAACAAATTGCTCCGGGTCTTTCTCGACCCCGACTGCCGGCACAAGACCGTGCTCGCCCACGCACTGGCCCGCCACGGATCGAGGGTCAAGGGCAGTGAGGTTTTGCGCCTCCTCGACGACATTCCGGTCGAGGATCGCGCACCGGTCTCCTGGCTGCTCGGGCAGATCGCTACCGAGTCCCTGATTCCCAGTCTGGCGGAACGCCTGGCCCGCGGCGACGAAATCGCGACCGACTTGGCATTCCGCCGCGCGGTGACCAGCGCATTGGGACGACTGGGTGGCGAAACGGCCCGCGCCACCCTGGTTACGCTTCTCGACGACGATCCACGCCCCGAAGTTCGGCTCAGCGCCCTCGATGCCTTGATCGCCGCGGAGGGCACGCCGCCGATCGAGGCCCTTTGCCGCCGCCTGCGCGACAGCGACATGCGGGTGCAGAGCCGTACCCAAGACATCTTGGCCGAGCTCGATACACCTGAGATCGGTCACCGGGTCGCGGACATGCTGTCGGATGACGACGTCGAAACCCGGCGCGCTGCGGTCGAGATCCTCAACCGCAAGCAGGGGGAAAACACCCTGCCCGCGCTGGTCGAAGCCCTCGGCGATGACGATTGGTGGGTTCGCGGACGGGCCGCCGATGCCGTGGCCGAGCGCGGGGGACGCGTGCTGATTCCCGCCATCCTGCCGCTTCTCGCGCGCGACGACGGCGAGCGCCAGAGCGAGCTGGTCGATCTCATCGAGCGGCTCGGCGGCGAGGGCGACGTGGTCGAGCCACTGATCGGCAGCCTCAGCCGGCCGGATGCCACGATTCGCCGTGGCGCCGCACGCGCGCTCGCCGTCCTCGGCGGCGAGGAAGCCCTCGAACCGCTGCTCAACCTGCTGGAAAAAGGGGACACCCTCCAAGGCGAAGTGCTCCGAGCGATTGCGCAGATTGGAGACAGCCGTGCGGTCGATCCACTTCTGGACAAGCTCCGCACCGCGGGCGACGAAGAGCACGACCCGCTCTTCGACACCTTGGCCCAGGTCACCGACAGCAGCCGAGCTTCGGCGGTCATGCACGCGGTACGCGATCTGGGGCGCGGCCGAGACAGCGCCTCCTGGCAAGCCGCGTCGGACCGCACGCTCCAGACCTTGCAAACCCGTTTTGGGGAGCTTCTCGTCGAAGCCGAGGTCGCCACGCGCTCCGCCCCGCCACCGGGAGCCGCCGCGCAGCCGTCGCCAGGAGGTTCTGTCCCCAAGACACAGCCTGCCGCCATGACTCCGCCATCGATCGCCGTCTCGCCACCGGATACGCCCGCCACCTTAGAGACCATCGTCTCGGCACAGATCAACACCAACACGCGGCAGACCATGGCCAACACCGACGCCGAAGGGTGGGCCGACATCAATCCACTGACGTTCAAAGAAGGACGCCGCCTGGGAGATCGCTACCGAATCATCCGGCAAGTCGGGCGTGGTGGCTTCGGCGTCGTGGTGCTGGCGGAAGACGAAATCGTCGACGAGCAGTTGATCCTCAAGTTCCTGGCCCCGCACCTGGCCCAGGACTCGACCGCAATCCAGCGGTTCAAGCACGAGATCCGGTACGCCCGTCGGATCACCCATGAGAACGTCATCCGGATTTACGACCTGATCGCGCTCGAGGGCGTTTTCGCGATTGCCATGGAGTACTTCGAGAGCCACTCGCTCTCCGCCGAGCTGCGCCACGAGCCCCGCCTGCCGCTGGTGCACGGGCTGACCGTCCTGCGCCAAATTTGCCGCGGGCTCGAGGAAGCACACCGTGTATCGGTGATCCACCGCGACCTCAAGCCCGGCAACATCCTGATCGACGACAACGAGATGGTGAAGATCGTCGACTTCGGACTGTCCGCCGCGGCCACCCACGGCGCCAGCCGCCTGACCCGCAGCGGCCTCCTGCTCGGCACCCCCACCTACATGGCCCCGGAGCAGATCGAAGGCCGCGATATCGACCTGCGGGCAGACATCTACAGCCTCGGCGTACTGATGTACGAGATGTTCACGGGACGCGTGCCCTTCGAGGGCGCGAACGCCATCGCCACCCTTTTCCAGCACCTCGACGCGCGGGTCGTGGCCCCTCGTGCCATTGTGCCGAGCCTGCCGGAGACCTTGGAGACGATCATTCTCAAGGCCATGGCTCGTGCACCCGAGGCCCGCTATCCGACCGTCACAGCACTGGCGGACGAGCTCGATCGCCTCTACGAAGAGGTCACGGGCTGATGCCGCGGATCGATGCATTCCTGAAGCGTGGGCGCGGGGAAGGCTGCTCCGATATTCACATCGCAGCTGGCCGGCCGCCGATCTTCCGCCTCCACGGCAAGCTGGTCGCAGTGGCCTTCCGTGACCTCGGCCGCGAAGAGGTCGACGAGCTGATCTTCGAGACCATGAACGAGGCGCTACGCGCGGATTTCGAAGCGGGCAAGGACATCGACTTCACCTATACGAGCGAAGCGATCGGGCGCTACCGAGTCAATGTCTTCCGCAAGCTCTCGGGTACCGGTGCGACCTTTCGCATCATCGGCAACCATGTGCCGGCGCTCGAGAGCCTCGGCCTGCCGGACGCGGTCGAGAGCCTGGCGGCCCAGAAGCAGGGCTTGGTGCTGGTCACGGGCGCCGCCGGGACCGGGAAGTCGACGACGCTCGCGGCGATGGTCGCGTATTTGAACCACACGAAGAAGATCAACATCATCACCCTCGAGGATCCGATCGAGTATCTCCACGAGGCGAGCTTGTCGCAGATCGTCCAACGAGAGATTGGCACCCATGTCGCCAGCTTCGCAGCCGGTCTGCGCGCGGCGTTGCGCGAGGATCCCGACGTCATCCTGGTTGGTGAGATGCGCGATCGCGAGACGATCGGCCTGGCCCTCGAAGCGGCCGAGACCGGCCATCTCGTCTTCGGCACCCTGCACACGGCTTCGGCTGTGAAGACCCTCGACCGCGTGGTCGACGCCATGCCGGCCCGCCAGAAGACACAGACCGCGATGATCCTCTCGCACCATCTGCGCGGGGTGATCAGCCAACGCCTCCTGCCGACGGTCGACGGCAATCGCCGGGTCGCCGTCGCCGAGATTCTGGTCAACACGCCCGCGATCGCCTCGTTGATCCAGCATCGCAAGCATTTCCAGATCCCCGATCAGCTGCAGACCGGCATGGAGCAAGGGATGCAGCTGATGGACCAGGCGCTCAAGAAGGCGGTCACCTCAGGACAGGTCGACCCCAATGAGGCTTACCTCATCGCCGATGACAAGAAGGTCTTTCGTCGCTACGTGACCAACGCCGAGATCCTGCCGCAGGTGAGCGTGGTCGGGGGCCGCTGAGCATGGCGCGGATCGACACCTTCCTCAAGCTGGTCGTGGTCCAAGACGGCTCGGACCTGCACCTGATCTCGGGATGCCCGCCGCGGATTCGCATTCACGGTGAGATGGAAACGGTCAAGTACCGCGAGCTCGCCCGCGAAGAGACGCGCGATCTTCTCCTCGACATCATGCCCGACGAGGCAAGAGAGATCTTCGAGGCCGATGGTCAGACCGACTTTGCCTACGAAGTCGAGGATCTGGCGCGCTTTCGCGTCAACGTCTTCCAGCACGCGCACGGCGTCGGTGGCGTGCTGCGCGTGGTGCCTCACGAGATTCTGTCCCTCGAACAGCTCGACCTGCCGCCCGTGCTGCAGACGTTCTGTCGCCTGCGCGCCGGCTTCGTGCTCGTGACCGGTCCCACTGGATCGGGAAAGTCGACCACCCTGGGCGCCATGGTCGACCACATCAACCGCAACCGTGGTGCTCACATCATCACGATCGAGAATCCGGTGGAGTTCGTCCACCCTCCGCGCAAGAGCTTGATCAGCCAGCGCGAGATCGGCGCCCACTGCGAAAACTTCACCGCCGGCTTGCGCTCTGCCCTGCGCGAGGACCCCGACGTCATCGTCCTCGGTGAGATGCGCGATCTCGAGACCATTCGCGGCGCAGTAACCGCTGCCGAGATGGGCGCCATGGTGTTCAGCACGTTGCATACCGTGGGTGCGGTGGCGACGGTCGAGCGCATCGTCAACGTCTTCCCGTCGGAAGAGCAGGCGTTCATCCGCAGCATGCTGTCGACCTCACTCTCTGGGGTCATCTCGCAGCGCCTGGTGCGCCGTGGCGACGGCAAGGGTCGGGTGGCGGTAATCGAAACCCTGGTCAATACGCCGGCGGCCGGAAACCTGATCCGCGAAGGTCGCATGGACCAGCTCACCAGCGTCATCCAGGCAGGTGCGCTTCAGGGTATGCAGACGTTTGACAACGCCTTGCGCAAGCTCGTGGATGCTCAGGTCATCACCCTCGAGCAGGCATTGCGCCACGCGACCGATCGACGCATGTTCTCGATGCGCCGTTCAGGCGACTCATCGGCCCGCATGCCCGTCGTCAAGACCACCAGCCGGCGATCGTCGCGGTCGACCGAGATTCCTACGGGACGCACGGCCAACGAGTCATCGACCCGTCTGCCGACCGTCGAGATTCCCCGGCCGTCGAAAGTGATCGACGCCAGCACGACCGCTCCAGCCCGATCGGAGGGAGGCAAATGAATGACATGAGTGACGAATGGAAGGTCCCCAAGGCGCTGCACGACGTCACCATGTGGGTCCATCCCGAAGGCCGTGTGAGCGGTTCCCTCTTCGTGCACCTGAAGAGTCGACGGTTCGAAGGACCTCAGCGACCGCTCGAAGTGCTCAACAACGGCAGACGCTTCCTGGTCCTCCAGCACCAGTCTCCCGACGAGCTGCGCTTCTACAACCGCTCGGCGATCGTGCGGGTCGAATACGTCGAAGAGGTACCTCACGACGCGTCGGGCATGGTTGCCCAACGCTGTCAGGTCCACTTGATGGACGACTGCCTGATCGAAGGCACGATGATGAAGTCACTGCCACCCGACCGTAGCCGGCTGTTCGACTTCCTCAATCTCGAAGACGAGCCCTTCATGACCATCTACGGCGAAGATGGGAACGTCTGCATGGTCAACAAATCGTACATCGTCTGCGTCAAGACGCCGGACGAATAGCTGGGTCCCACGGATCGCCGAGCCCCACGGATCGCCGGGTCCGACGGATCGCCGTGGCCGAAGAAGCGAGCGGGTAATCCGACGTTCGACCGATCAGGCCGTAATCATGCCGCGGTCGGAGCGTTCGGTGACGAAGCCGGCAACGCGCTCCCGGACCTGGGGGTGGCGCTCACTGATCCGCGCGAATGTCTCGCGGTCGAACTCCAGAAGCTCGCACACACTGGCGGCGACAATGGTGGCGGCACGAGGCGCGCCACCGAGCAGTGAAGCCGCACCGAAGAAGGCGCCTTCTTCGACCATCCCAATCTGGCGATTTTTGCCCGAAGCGTCGCGCACATAGACCCGAGCCTCGCCCGTGGCGAGAATGAAGAGGCTGCCCCCCGACTCACCCTGGGTGTAGACGATGGCGCCCGGATTCTTGACCAAGAGCTTCAGCCCGCCGATCACGGCAGCCAGCTCAGAGCGCGAAAAGTCGTCGAAGAGCGGCGAAAAGGAGAAGTCCTGACGCCCCTTGCTCTCCTCGAACCACGCCTCGGGTACCACCAGCTCCGATGTCTTCGGGGGTGTGCGGACGCGGGTCGGGCGCGCACGTGGCTTCTTGGCACGCTTGTGAGCCTGGCTCGGATGAACCAGCGGCAAGGGCTTTGTGGTGGTGTCGTCTTGGAGCCTTGAGACGAGTTGCTCCGCCCGCTGTGCCTGGTCGGGGTCGAGACGCTCGATCTTTTTGATCACAGCGACCGCCTTGGCGACGAATCCGGCGCGCGCGAAGCTATCCACGACCGGCATCAGGACCTCGACAGCCTCGCCTTCTCGACCGGTTCGGGCGAGGACGTCCGATAGGCGAAGCGCGACCCGCTCGTTCCCCGGGTCCGTCCCGAGCTCTTTTCGCAGCAATTGAATCGCTCGCTGCAGGCGCCCGCGCGCAATCAGCTGGTCGACGTCTTTTGGCCCCTGCATCCATCCGAGCACGGCCATATCTCCTGACATTGGGCGGCACCGCAACAACCCTGCTGCCATGCTGCTCTTGGTGATTCGAGGATCCCGGATCAGCATAGCTGGGTGGGATCGGCGACGTCAATCCGCCCGTTTCTGGGCACTGATGGCCAGCAGGAAGACGCGCTGTGCTCGACAAGCTATGTCCAATAAAAAGCGGGCCGCCCGAAGGCGGCCCGCTCGGCGTCTGATGACGCCCCCCATGGCAGGGAGGAGCTTCCCCGCACATACGTTCTGTCTTCGCGCGCCCACGATGGAGCGCGCATTGCGCTACGAGACGTTCCTCAGTCCCACTCCAGGCTGCCGCCCAACTGGTACTCCGTCACGCGGGTCTCGAAGAAGTTCTTTTCTTTCGCCAGGTCGACCGACTGCGACATCCAGGGGAAGGGATTCTCCTGGTTGAAACGCTTGGGCAGGCCGAGACGCTCGAGGCGCCGATCAGCAATGTAGTCGACATACTGCGCGAACTGCTCGGCGTTGATCCCCAAGAGGCCATCCGGGCAGGCGTCGTAGGCATACTTCTGCTCGAGCACCACCGCCTGGTCGATCAGCTTGACGATCTCGTCCTGGAACTGATTCGTCCAGATCTCCGGAAACTCCGCCTTGATCGTGTTGATCAGATCGCAGCCGAAGGCCAGGTGAATCGACTCGTCGCGCATGATGTACTCGAACTGCTCACCAATGCCGACCATCTTGTTCTGACGCTTGAGCGCGAGCATCATGGCGAAGCCCGCGTAGAAGAAGATGCCCTCCATGATCACGTAGAAACCGACCAGGTCGCGAACGAAGCGCTGGATGTTCTCGGTGCCTTCCGTGGTGAAGTTCGGATCGAAGACCGTCTTGGTCAATTCGACCACGAAGTCATCCTTCTCCTTGATCGAAGGAATCGTCTCGTACATGTTGAACACCTCGTCCGGATCCAGCCCGAGGGTGTCGCAACAGTAGATGAACGTGTCGGTGTGAACCGCTTCCTCGTAGGCCTGGCGCAGCAGGTACTGCCGGGCCTCGGGGTTGGTCACGTGGTTGTAGACCGCGAGCACGATGTTGTTGGCCGTGAGCGATTCGGCAGTCGAGAAGAATCCCAGGTTCCACAGGATCAGCCGACGCTCCTCGTCGCTGATCACCCGGCTCGACTTCCATTGCTCGACGTCCTTCTGCATCGAGATTTCTTCCGGCGTCCAGTTGTTGTTGACGCCGTTCTTGTAGTGCTGCCGCGCCCACATGTAGCGCATCGGCAGAATCTTGTTGGGGTCCGTCTTCGTGTTGTTGATGATCGACACGGCTAGCTATCTCCGCAGGTGCTCAAGAGAGGGCTCGAATCGGCCGCCGGGTCGCACCCAGGCCGGCGGCCGCGGTTCTATTGGCAGGCTTCGCAGTCAGGATCTTCGATCCGACAAAGCTGCGGCTCCGGTTGCGGTGCGGCCGTATTGGAAGCGGCCGGTGGTGGGGTGTTCACGTTGCTGGGTCGTTCAGCGCCGTTGCCGCCGTCTGCGGCTGCGGGCTGCTGCTGGTACTCGCGACTCTGGGTGTAGCCGAATTTCGAGGCATCCAGCGTCGACTTCTCGATTTGCGTGGCGGCGAGGGTACGCAGGTAGTAGGTGGTCTTGAGCCCCATCCGCCAGGCAGACAGGTAAATCTCCGAAAGCAGCTTGCCTGAAACGCCTTCCATAAAGACGTTGTGCGATTGGCTCTGATCGATCCACTTTCCGCGCGCTGCCGTGAGCTGAAGCATGCGCACTGGGCTGACTTCGAAGGCTTCCTTGTACTTCGCCTTGAGCTCGTCCGGAACCGCGGCGATCAAGGCGAGCTTGCCGTCGTAGTACTTGAGTTGTTCGAGCATCTCGTCGTTCCACAGCCCAAGGCGCTTCAGGTCGCTCACCAGGTAGTGGTTGACAATCGTGAACTCGCCCGAAATGTTGGCCTTGACGTAGATGTTCTTGTAGATCGGCTCGATGCACGGGAAGCAGCCACTGATGTTCGAGATCGTCGCCGTCGGGGCGACCGCCATCGTGTTGGAGTTGCGCATGCCGTGCTCGGCCACGTGGTCGTAGACCGGCCGCCAATCCAGGCTGCGCTCCAACGACACATCGATGGGCATCCCACGCTCCTGCCCGAGAAGCTCGAGCGTGTCGACCGGGAAGATGCCGCGATCCCATTTCGAGCCCGGGAACGACGCGTAGGAGCCACGCTCCTTGGCCAGCTTCGAAGAGCCGAGAATCACGTGGTAGGAGATTCGCTCCTGCAGCCGATCCGCCAAGCTGAGCGCCTCGTCCGACTCGAACGGGAGGTCGAGCATGAACAGCGCGTCCTGGAAGCCCATCACGCCGAGCCCCACCGGACGATGGCTGAGGTTGGCGCGCTCGGCCTCCTTGGTGGGATAGAAGTTGATGTCGATCACGTTGTCGAGCATGCGCACGGCGGTTTCGACCGTGTCTGCGAGCTTCTGGGCGGCGATCTCGCCGTCCACGACGTGCTCGGCCAGGTTGACGGAGCCCAAGTTGCAGACCGCCGTCTCGTCTGCCGAGGTATTCAGCGTGATCTCCGTGCACAGGTTCGAGCTGTGGATCACGCCGACATGGTCCTGGGGCGAGCGCACGTTGCAGGCATCCTTGAAGGTCATCCACGGGTGCCCGGTCTCGTACAGCATGGTCAGCATCTTGCGCCACAGCACCTTGGCCTGCAGCTTCTTGACCTGGATCATCTCGCCGCGCGCGGCCTTCTCCTCATAGAAGCGGTAGCGCTCCTCGAACCGGCGGCCGAAGAGGTGATGCAGGTCCGGAACCTCGTCGGGCGAGAAAAGCGTCCATTCTCCGCCTTCGAGCACGCGCTTCATGAACAGATCGGGAATCCAATTCGCCGTGTTCATGTCGTGGGTCCGACGCCGCTCGTCACCCGTGTTCTTCCGAAGGTCGAGGAAGTCCTCGATGTCGTAGTGCCAGGTCTCGAGATACGCGCAGGTCGCACCCCGCCGCTTGCCGCTGCGGTTGATCGCCATGGTCACGTCGTTGGCGATCTTGAGGAATGGAATCACGCCCTGGCTCTCGACGTTCGTGCTCTTGATCGGCGAGCCCGTACCCCGAATGTTGGTCCAGTCGTTGCCGATTCCGCCCGACCACTTCGACAGCTGCGAGTTGTCCCCGAGGCATTTGAAGATGTGCCCGAGATCGTCCTCGACCGTCGTCAGGTAACACGACGAGAGCTGTGGACGCGGCGTACCGGCATGGAAGAGCGTCGGTGTCGACGGCACGTAGCGCAGCGCGGAGATCAGCTCGTAGAACTCGATGGCGCGCGCGTCCCGATTTTCTTCTTCCACGGCGACGCCCATGGCCACACGCATCCAAAACGCTTGGGGCAGCTCGAGAGAACGTTCCTGGTGGCGCAGGAAGTAGCGTTCGTAGAGCGTGTGGATTCCGAGGAAGCGGAAGAGACGATCACGCTCGGGCTTGAGCGCGGCGGCCAGGCGGTTGAGGTCGAAGTCCTGCATCCGCTCATCGAACAAGCCGTGGCGGACGCCCGCATTGATGTTCTCGATGAACGTATGCCGGTAGATGGCGTCCGTCTCGCCGTCCTTCAACGAGCGCCCGACAACTTCCTTGTAGAGCCGCTGCAACTGCAGACGCGCGGCGATGAAGCTGTAGGAAGGATCGCGCTCGATGAAGCTGGCGGCGGCCAGTACCAGAGCCCGATCGATGTTCTGCGTGGTGATCTTGTCGTGGATGTTCTTGATCACCTCGCGGGCGATCAAATCCACGGAAACATCGTCTTCGAAGCCCTCGACAGCCCGGCGGATGCTCTCGTCCGTCTTACGCAAGTTGAAGAGCTGCCGGCGGCCATCACGCTTGGTGACGGTCAGCTTGCCGAGCTTGACGTTCTCGATCGTCCGCTGGGCCGCGTAGTCGCGCGCGGTCTGGCGATCGGCCCGGTACAGGATGTAGGCCTTCGCGATTTCGTAGTGCTGACCTCGCACGAGGTACTTCTCGACGATGTCTTGGATGTTCTCGACGTTCGGATAAAAGTCGACGAAACGCTGACCAATCTCGCTGGTGACATCGTCGACCAATCGGTCGAGCGCTTCACCCGGCACATCGCCGCGGACAGCCTTCACCGCTTTGCCTACTGCAGCGCGAATCCTCGCTGCATCGAAAGGCACCACCTCACCCGTCCGCTTGACGACCCGCAAATCTGGCATCCCAGTCACCTCTCCGACTGCGGTGCAGGCTCCCCGTAGAGCTTGAGACAGGGATCAAGACTGACCCGCACCCATAGTTTTATTACTAAAAGCAACTTCTATAACGCAGAGTCACCTCATACTCCGCGTCACTTCACCCACACAGAATTCTGCATAAGCAGACAGCGCCGAGCCCAGGAATACCCAAGGGCTCGAAGCTTTTACCCCGGATTTGCTGCCAGCTGGCGTCGAGGAAAAACTACAAGATATGGGTACAGCTGTCAAGACACCTACAAGATCACGTGGCCCGCGTCCAAATCGCCGCAACCGCCGGGAAGCGCAGGGCTTGCGCTTCACACGCCGCTGCGAGCAGGCAAATTGCACAAAGTCACGCGACTCTGCAGCACGCGGACACCTTCGATCCAACCGGCCTCAGGCGCGGATGGTCGGTGCGGTTCTGATCGGAGTCGGCTCGGCTCCCTGGTATAAAATGGACAACGACCTTGTTGGAGATGCCAGTTGGAGATGACCGTGCTCGAACTCTTCCCTCGCACCGTCCTATCTGGATGCGTCGCCGTGGCGTGCGCAGCCAGCGCCCCGGCACAACCGTTCACCGACATCACCGGGGCTGCCGGCATCAACGCCGGCCAGGTGAGCTTGGCCGAATTCCACGTCACCGGCCAAGCTTGGGGCGATGTCGACGGTGACGGCTGCGTCGACCTCTACGTCACCAGCAGCTCCGGCGCCAACCACAGCTACCGGAACGATTGCCAGGGAGGTTTCGGAGACGCGCCCTGGGCCGCCGAAGCCGAGCTGCTCGAAGCTGCGAGCGGTGGCGCCGCGTTCGCCGACTACGACAATGACGGCGATCTCGACCTGATGGTCGCCAACCGGGGCGCCAACATCTTGCTACGCAACGATGGCGGAGCAGGATGGACCGACATCTCCGCGAGTGCAGGAATCGGTCACATCGGCCAAGGTGAGAGCGTTGCGTGGGGCGATTTCGACCGCGACGGCTGGGTCGACATCCTGGTCGTCAACTGGTTCTTCGAGCAAAACCAGAACCACCCGCTCAACCACGACGTGCTCCTGCGCAACCAGGGCGATGGCACGTTTGTGGACGTCAGCCAAGCGCTCGATGCGCCGACAGCACGCCGCCCGGGCTTCGCCGGAAGCTTCCTCGACTACGACAACGACGGCGACCTTGACATCTACGTCGTCAACGACAAAACCCAGGGCAATGCTCTCTGGCGCAATGACGGCGCCGGCTGTGGCAGTTGGTGCTTCACCGATGTTGCCGTCGCCACGGGCGCGGTGCGACCGGCCAGTGCGATGGGCCTCGCCGTTGGCGACTACGACAACGATGGCGACCTCGACCTCGCCTACTCCGGAATCAGTGAGGTCATTCTGCTCGAAAGCCGCATCGCCCAAGGCGAGCACCAGTTCATCGATGTCTCCGAAGCTGCCGGCGTGGTCGTCGCCGACTTCACGGTCGCCTGGGGTACGAATTTCTTCGACTACGACAACGACGGATGGCTCGACCTCTTCGTCGCGACCCTCAACGCCGATGACACGCAGTCCGATCGGCTCTACCACAACCGTGGCGACGGCACCTTCGATGACCGGTCGGCACCAAGCGGCCTGAGCCAGCCGGACGAGTCCATCGGCTCCGCCACGGCAGATTTCGACCTCGATGGTCGTGTCGACATGGTGGTCGGCAACCGCAATGACGCCTACCGGCTCTACCGCAACACCGGGATGGAAGCCAGTACCCGCGGCTGGCTGTCCTACATCGTCGAGGGACGCCCGCCGGTCGATCGCGACGGCCTGGGAACCCGCGTGACCCTCGTTGACCGGTCCGGGCGACGCCAGCTCCGCGAAGTCCGGAGTGGCGACAGCATCGGCGCCGGTAGCGAGCCAGCGATCCATTTCGGCCTCGGCGATTCGGAACCGAGCCATCTCGAGATTCGCTGGCTCGACGGCACGACCGAGACGCGCTCGATCGCCGGCACGGGCGTGCGGCGGACGTTGCGCTATCCCACCGTCTTCGTAGATGGATTTGAATCCGGCGATCTATCCACATGGTCAGTCGTCATTTCACCAGGGGATTGACGCCAACCGTCAGGAATCAGCTAGAATAGGAAGGTTGCCACATACTTTCCCGTTACTGAGCGAAGTAATCCGAGTTGCCATCGCTCAAAATCTCATCGGGTCGCGCCAGGGCACGGTAAACGTTGCGACCCCACCCGGCGCGATCTTGCGCAAAGCATTCCCCAAGGAGGAGTTTCCGACATGCGTCGACTGTCGACCACGATTCTGATCTGTGCAGCGCTCGCTGCGCTCACTACCCTTCCGGCACTCGCACAGAAGGGCGATCCGGGGCCGTCTAGCCCCGGCGTTCCGACGCGGACGACCGGCGGCCCGGATGCCTTCGGCTACACCTTCTTCGACCAGGTCGAGGAAGAGTGCAACACGAACTTCGTCGACATCAGCGCGACCGGCACCGCGGTCACCTACACCGCTTCCGCGGGCTTCCCGGCCGAGGATGACGGCGGCGCGGTGATCACGCTCGGCGCGCCGTTCAACTTCTACGGCACCGAAGTCACCTCCATGGTGGTCTCATCGAACGGCTACCTCGGCATGGGTGCGGGTGACCTCACCACCGACGAGAGCGGCGGTGACTTCTCCAACGACTGCCCGCTCCCCTTAGCACCGGACAACCCGCCGGCGATCAGCAGCCGCATCATGCCGTACCACGACGATCTCGCGGGTGACGGCACCGGCGGTACCACCTTCTTTGAGTTCTTCGCCAGCTGCCCGCGCGCCGGTGAGTCCGGTGGCGATGAGGCTTGCACCATCGTCCAGTGGACCAACTGGGGCTTCTTCAACGGCACCGTCGGTTTCGACATGCAGGCGATCCTCTACCACACCAGCTGGGAAATCGCTTACGAGTACAGCGACCCGGGTGCTGTTGCTGACGGTACGGGCGCCACGGTCGGCATTCAGAACGCCTCGGCGACCGATTCGCTGATGTACTTCTGCGACACGCCGGGCAGCATCATCGGCACGGGCACCCTCTGCACCTTCCACCCCGACTTCCCGCCGGGCTCGCTTACCGGTGGTCCTGGTGGTCTCCCGATCCCGACCATGAACCCGGTTGGCTTGGCCGCCCTGGTCTTGATGCTCGCCCTCGGTGGCGTCATGTTCATGGCGCGTCGTCGCACGGCCTAAGAGCGACGGTCTCACATCGACCGACCCGCACCTTTTCGGTCGGGTCGGTCGCGAAAAAGGAGCGCGGATCCCTTCGGGGCCGCGCTCCTTTTTTTGTGCTCCTTGTGCCCGCGTTCTTCTTGCCGATGCGAACCGCTGGAGGCGCCGCGATCCCACAACGGGGGTCGCCGTCGAGGTCGACGTGCGGATGGGTGATGCCGTTGGGGGCCGTCAGGGGAAGAGCCAACCGGCCGTGTCACCGGTCTCGAAGCCATCGCTGAAGATCAGGCGTTCGTCGACTTCGATGGCACGGTCGGCCGAGACGCCACCCAGCACCGATCGAACACCCTGCGGCCAGCGAATCTCCAAGCGGTCGACCCGGACCGATGCGCCGAGCCCGAAGTGCAGCTCAGGCGGCCCGGATGCAACGAATCCCCCACCGGCCCGCAGCTCTCGGACCTGAGTCAGACCCCCAGCCTCCAACGTCACCCGCGCGCCGATCCCGTGCGTATTCGTTCCCTGGCCGCGCAAGGACACCGAGAGATAGTGACGCTCTGCGAGATCGAGCTCGTTGCGAAACAGCCGCGCGGCACCGTTGTTGATCGCGAAGAGTAGGTCGAGGTCGCCGTCCCGATCGTAGTCGAAGCAAACCACACCGCGTGTCTGCTCGGGAAGCGCCGTTCCGAGGGAGAACGCTTCCTCGTCGAACGTGCCAGCACCTTGGTTGACGTAGAGCCGAACCGGATCGGCGTGGAACTCGGACGCACCGAGCGCGTTGAAGCCATTGGTGTGGATCAGATCCAGGTCACCGTCGAGGTCGAGGTCGGCGGCGCAAGCTCCCCACCCCCAGTAGCCCTGACGCACCCCGGCTGTATCAGTCGCGTCCGCGAAGTCGAATCCACCGGTTCCGCGGTACAAACGGTTGCCCGACACACCCCACGTTCCATCCGGAATGCCGTCTGGGTCCCAGATGCTCGACACGAACCAGTCGAGTTGCTGATCGCCGTCGAAGTCTCCGACCACAGCGCCCATGCCATTCTCGTCGGTGACGCTGGCAGACGTGGCGGCAACGAAGCTGCCCCCACCCTGGTTGCGGAGAACCTGCGACGTCCCGAAGTCTCCGGCGACGGCGAGATCCGGCCAGCCATCGCCATCGAAGTCCGCGAACGTTGGCGTGAACGAGAAGGGCAGCAAGGCTGACGAAGACGTTCCGATCGCGGCACCAGTCACGTCGACGAAGCTTCCCGTCCCATCGCCCGCCCAAAGGAAGCCACCGGTCGGGAAGCGCCAGTGGCTGAGAAACAGATCGAGATCGCCATCCAGATCGACATCGGCCAGCGCACCCGCGTAGGTTGGTGCATAGAAACGCCCGAGCCCGGACTCCGCCGAAATGTCGTCGAAGGTACCGTCACCACGGTTGCGATAGACCTTGGTCAGTGCTTCGGGAATGGCGACGGGCGGATCGGAAGGGACTTCGGGGCTGCCCGAAACACTGAAGCTCAGCAGGTCGAGGTCGCGATCACCATCGAGATCGACGAAGATCGGTCCCGAGCCCAGGCGCCCTCGCGCATTCAAACCTGAAGCGACCGAGGCATCCTCGAACGTGCCGTCTCCACGGTTTCGGTAGAACACGTCCTGCCCCCACTCGCCACCGACAATGAACAGGTCGAGATCCCCGTCGCCATCGACATCGCCCACGGCGGCGCCCGCGCTGATCCACCTCGGTTCGATCGGCTTCTTCAGCGGATCGTAGCGATGGAGTTGCGCGAGGCCAGCTGGCGCCGTGACCTCGTTGAACCCCCATGCGGCGCTACCCTGGGCATCACCACCGTGCGCGGGAACATGTGCCAGCCCACCCGCGGTGAGCACGACCAACGCACGTCGGAGCAGTAACCTCATTTCGAGACTCCCTGGCTTGCCTGAACGCGGTCAGGCTGGCGATCACGCCTGCGGGCCCGCGGCGAAGCGTCTGCCCCGACGCGGGGCGACCCATGCCGAGCGAATCGGCCTTCTCGCGTCGGACTTCCCGTGCCCGCCTCTTCGCGCGACGAGCCTTCCGTAGCCGGCGCTCCGAGCGCGGTAAGATCGTGGCAGCGCGAATGACGTCCATGAGCAACCATTATATCGAGCCATTCGTTCTCCTGGGCCGCACCTGCTGCACCGCCGGATGCATGGCCAGGGCGATCTCGACGACGAACGCATGATGGCGATTCGACACAATCTGCGTCGCGCGGCCCTGCTTGCGATCGACCTCCTCCCCACCGCGATCGTGCGCCACGAGACCTATCGCAACATCCGCCGACGCTTTTCGCGAACGCCGGAACGCTTTACCGTCAAGCCCGTCGCTCCCCCATTCACGAAAGGGGGCTGGCGGGAACGCACGTTGGCTGGGCCGGAGACCGATCTAGTGGTCGAGGGCTTTCCAGGAAGCGCGAACTCCTGGACCGCCAATGCGATCCGGCGTGCCATCGACCAGCCGGTACGCATCGAGAGCCACTTTCACTACACGGTCCAGCTACGACGCGCACTGGCGCACGGTGTGCCAACGGTCGTGCTGCTGCGAGAGCCCGGTGCAGCCTGTGATTCCCTGAAGTCCAAGGAGCCGCAGACCTTCGACAGCCTCATCCTGCTCCACTGGCTGTTCTACTACCGGTGGGTGGCCCGCCACCATCATGCCCTGACCCTGGTGCGTTTCGAGGACGTGACACGGGACATCGATGGGTTACGCCATGCGGACCGTGCTGTCGGTCGCCTGTGCACACGCCCGCTCCAGGGCGACGCCCTGTCCCGCCGGCACTCGCCCGCCCGCGCGGCGATCGCGCGTGATCGTCCCTGGACCCGTTGGCTCCTGGCCAAGGCCAGCCAGCGCCATCGACAGCTCGTCGCAATCGTCGAGCCGTGGACCGAGTCGCTCGATGCCCCTCCGGAAGCGGGCACGCGGGCCACAAACGGCACCCCCGAATCCGAACCATTCGACGCACCCGCAGCGGGAACCAGCACGTGAGCAAGCGGAGCGCCAAGCCGGCCACATCGCTGCGCCAGAAGATCATGCTGGTTGGCTTCGGCCTCGCCGTCAGCGTTCTTGCGCTGGCCCTCGCCGAGCTGGGTTTGGCGCTGCTCGGCTGGGGCGACACAGCGCGCCACGACGACCCGTTCGTCGGCTTCGCGCCCGGCGTACCGCTATTCGTCCCCGAAGCCGAACCAGATGGTCGCCCGATTTGGTCGACCGCGCCCGGCAAGCTGAGCTTCTTCGAGCCTCAGAAATTCGCCGCCGACAAACCCGCAAACGGGTTTCGCGTCTTCGCGGTGGGCGGTTCCACCACCGCTGGACGCCCCTACGATCACCGCGTCGCCTTCCCCGGATGGCTCGAACGATTCCTCGATGCAGCCGACTCCGAACGCTCTTGGGAAGTGGTCAACGCGGGCGCCATTTCCTATGCCAGCTACCGGGTCGCCCTGGTGATGCAGGAGTTGGTCCGTTATCAGCCGGATCTCTTCGTGATCTACACGGGACACAACGAGTTCCTCGAGGAGCGCAGCTACAGCGATCTGATCCACCAGCCACCGTGGCGCAAGGAGCTGGCTTTCCAACTCGGGCGCTCTCGCCTCATGACTGTCGCACGCAGTCGCATCGAGCGGCTTCGCCATGCGGTTCCTACCAGCCTGGCCGCCGAAGTGGAAACGCGCCTCGAGGGATGGAGCGGACTCGATCGTTACCGGCGCGACGACGACCTACGCGGCACCATCGTCGAACACTTCCGCTTCAACCTTCGTCGCATGATCGGCGTCGCCCGTGACGCGGGTGCCCGTGTTCTTTTGGTCGTTCCGGTGTCCAACCTGGCCGATTTTGCACCGTTCAAATCTGAGCATGGCCCGAACCTCGATGCCGCACAGCGTGCCGAGATCTCCGCGCGTCTCGCCGAGGCCAGTCAGCAGCTTGCCGACGGCCATCCGGGGCGCGCCCGCACCAGCCTGGAAACGGCGATCAAGATCGACCCGCTCTACGCTGAAACCCACTTTCGACTGGGTCGCGTGCTGGTCGAGCTCAGCCGCTACCCGGAAGCGCGCGAAGCGTTCGAGCGTGCACGGGACCTGGACGTCGCGCCCCTGCGGGCCACCCGCGAAATCATCGATCAGGTGCGCGCCGTGGCCGACCGCGAGAACGTCGATCTCATCGATCTGCCCGCCATCCTCGCCGCCGAGAGCCACGCTCGATTCGGACACGATCTGCCTGGTGACGCCTTTCTGCTCGACCACGTTCACCCCGACATCCCCATCCACAGCCTTCTTGCCAATGAGATCCTCGGCTGGATGCAAGATGCTGGATTCGTCGAGCCAACAGCCCAGTGGACGCCGGATCGTCGCAGGGCCATCGAGCAACAGGTCGTCGCCTCGCTCGGCCCCGAGGACTACGCGCGCCGCGACTTCGCGCTCGCCCGCGTGCTCGGCTGGGCCGGCAAGCTAAGCGAGGCCGAGGCTCCTCTCTTGCGCGCTGCCGAAGCGCTGCCGGACGACCCCGAGATCCAGCTCGCGCTGGGCATTCTCTACGAAAAGACCGGTCGAGACGGCGCCGCAGCGGAGACCCTGGCGCGCGCGGCGTCGGATCTTCCGAACAGCCCGGAAGTACTGTTCAACCTCGGCGTGGTTCGTGGTCGGCAAGGTGACCTGGAAGGCGGCATCGAAGCCCTTCGCCGGGCAACTACGCTGCAGCCCACGTTCGCGGAAGCACACCACAATCTCGGCGTGTTGCTGCGTCAGCGCGGCAATCTGGATGCCGCCGTCGCCTCGCTCGAGACCGCCCGCGAGCTGGCACCGACCATCAGCGCGGTATGGCGCAATCTCGGCGTCGCCCACCGACGCCAAGATCGAATCCGCGACGCGATTGCCGCGCTCGAGCGGGCCATCGAGCTCGATCCTCAGGATGTGGAGGCGCATACCGAGCTTGGTATCACCCGCGCCCATCACGGAGACGTCGACGAGGCCGAGCGGGCGCTGGGACGTGCACTGGCGATCGACCCGGATCACGCTGAGGCCCACTTCAACCTTGGTCGCCTCTACGCGCAAGCACAGCGGCCGGAGGACGCCATCGCGGCCTACCGCGAAGCGGTTCACGCGGATCCGCTTCACGCCCGGGCGCTGAACAACCTCGGCATCTTACTCGTCGGCCATGCATCGCGTCGTCCAGCACCTGCTGCCCAGGCCGCGATCGAAGAGGCCGCAGCCTTGCTCGAGCAGGCGATCGCAGCAGCGCCAAACTATGCCGATGGGCATTTCAACCTTGGCCTGGTTCGCGATCGTCTCGCTGCGCATGCCGAAGCTGATGCCCATTTCGCACGCGCCCTCGAGCTGGCCCCGGAACGCCCCCGATTTCATTTCGCCATCGGCATGCTGCAGCTCGCCCGAGGCGAGATCGACAAGGCACGCGCACGCCTTCTCGAGGCCCGCGACCTCGGCGCTCAGATTCCGGCCGAAGTACTACGGCAGATCGCCTTGCCCCCGGCCTGACCCGAGCCCCACCTGATTCGAGCGATCACCGTCTTCGACACCGGGCCCGAAGCGAAGCTGTCGTGCCGGCCTCGCGCTGTGACGATACCGATCGGTGGAACGTCCACCAGCCGACACGGTCTCCTCGACCACAAAAAAACCCCGATCGGCTGATCGGGGTCGTGCAAAGCAACCGAGCATCGCCGGGGTGCGACGATGCAGGTGCAACGTTCGGGTATCGATTCGGGCTAGAAGCGGAAGCCCACCGAGATGCGGAAGAGCCGTGGGCGCTGGATGTCGTCCTCGTCTTCCGGTTGGCCAAATAGGTCGCCGCGGGCGAAGTGAATCCCCTCGATGGGTGTCTCGGTGAAAGGATTGAACGTTTCGCAGTTACCACCGGCACCCAGCGGGCAGTTGCCGCCGTTCGCCTCGTCCTCGATATCTTCGTTCACATTGACGACGCCATCCTCGTCCAGCAGATTCAGAATCTCCGGCTGAATGAAGACCTCCATCGAGCGGCCGAAGGCGTTCCACTTGAACGAGTAGTTGAAGGAGAGGTCGAGGCGGGTGATGTCATCAGTGCGGAACGCTGCGCGGTCCGAGAAGAAGTAGGTGACCGAATTCGGCGGCGTCTGGTAGCCGATATCACCCACGAAGGGGCGGGTGTCGACACCACCGACCAAACCGTAGGGCGTGCCCGAGAAGAAGTTCTGCAGCAGGCTCACCGACAGGCTGTGGCGATCATTGTCGACCAGATCGTAGACCGCCCAGGCGCGCAGCTTGTGGCGCTGGTCCGACGACAGATCACCTGTCGGAATGTTCCAGCGCTCTTCTTTGTACTCAGGGAAATCGTTCGGTGACACCGTGGCCGGTCCACCCGTGCCGGATTCACCGTTGATGTTCCCTTCCAGCTTGGAAAGTGCGTAGGTGGCTGACACCGTGAATCGATCCGAGACGCGGTAGCGGAACTGCGTATGCAGCCCGGTGTACTGCCGCTCGAGCTGGCTGTTGCCGAAGTTGCCGACGAGCTGGAGATCCGCGAGGTTGCCGTTGGGCAGCGTCACGGTGCCGTTGTCGAGGGTGGTCCGGTTCGAGTAGAAGTCCGTCCATTCCCGCGAGACGAAGTCCGCCCGGAAGCTACCTCGGTTCCCGAGCCGCTTGGACAAGCCGAGGGTGAATTCGTCTGTGGATGGCGACGCCAACGCGCCGCGAATGATCGACGTCTCACCCGGCACGTTGGTCCGGTTGTTGAAGCCGTTGATCGGCGCGTTCGGATCGATCAGGAACGGACTGTCGGTGCGTCCGCCGACGCTCTGGTACCAGTCGAAGATCGTTTGCAGGGCCTGATCGGTGGTGGTGCAATCGCCGCGGATGATGCAGTCCGGATCCGTGTTGATCTCCGGTCCGCCGTAGTTGTACCGGAAATCGCTGACCGCGCCGCCACCGGAGGTCGAGTCGGCCCGGTTGTTGGCGATCGCCGCGACGTAGGAACCGAAGCTTCCGCGCAGAACCAGGTCACCGTCCCCCTTGAGGTCGTAGTTGACACCGATGCGCGGTGCCACCTTGCTGTCGTCCGTCACCAACGCGCCTGCGCTGTTGGTACCGTCGTTCTCGTCATAGCGAACGCCGAGGTTGAGGCTCAGCTTGTCGCTGACTTGCCAGGAGTCGTTGACGTAAAACGAGTTGGTGGTGAAGCTGGTCGGCTGTGCGATGTCGAGGTTGATGATCGCGAACCACCGTACCCAAGCGTTGTCGTTGCGGAAGACCGGGAAGATGTTGTTCGCGCCGTCGATCAAAATCTCTGACGCATACACCGTGAAGTCGCTGCCCGTCTGGTGATTGACCGCGAAGCGGATGTCGTCGAAGGTGTCGTAGCCGAAGACCAAGTCGTGGCTTCCGGCCTTGTCGGTCGTCAGGAAGTACGAGCCCTTGACCAACGCGTTCTCGTTGTTGCGAATCTCATCCTCGCAGGAGCCACAAAAGGTCGGCGCCCAGAAGCGCTGGTTGTTCGGACGTTGCCGGACGAGCGTTCCCTCGATCAGGTCCGGAACACCACCCGAGCCGATGCCGATCGTGAAGTCGCGCTCCGAGTACTGCGCTTCGACGAAGAAGTTGTTGCTGACGATGCCCGTGTAGTTGAGCGACTTGATCTCTTGCGGATCCTGACGGCTCGGATTGAGGCTACGCAGATCGAGGATATTGCCGAAGTTCGTATTGGTCCGTGTGCGATCGATCTCGAGGTACGTACCGATGATGCTGTGCTTGGGCGTTGCCGCCACGGTCAGCTTGGCCTCGATCCGTTGTTCTTCGTCCGAGGTCGGGTACGTGATGTTCGTGCGGACGTTGGTGCTCTCCGAGGCGCTCGTCTCACGGTCGCGCCCCGCGGTGAAGAACCACAGATGATCCTTCCAGAAAGCGCCGCCCAACGTACCTTCCAGCACATCGTTCACATCGTCGAGGCGGTCCGGGCTGAGCTCGTTGGTCGAGATCCAGTCGTCATTGACCAGGTTGACGCGCAAGGAGCCGTCGAGCTGGTTGCCGCCCGACTTGGTGATCGCATTGACCACGCCACCGGTGAAGCGGCCGTACTCAGCCGAGATGCTCGAGGTCGAAACCGTGGTTTCCTGGATGGCGTCTTCGATAAAGAGCGGCAGCTCCTGACCGCGGAGGTTCTCGTTGACCACCACACCGTTCACCAGGAAGAGATTCTCGAAGGACATCGCGCCACCGATGCTGATGCGCGGATTCTCCTCGGTCGAGCCCGGGCCCGTGGCGGTGACGCCCGGCGCCAGCAACGCGGTTTCCTGCAGGTCGCGAGAGATGGCGAGCTTCTCGACCTCGTTCTTGGAATAGGTGGATGCGGCGGTCGTGGTCTCGGAGATGGTCGCCAGCTCACCCGTGACCGTGATCGTCTCGGAGAGATCGGACACCTTCATTTCGATGTTCGAAATCGCCGTCTGAGCTGCGGACAGCTTGAGCTCTTTGATGATCGTACCGAGACCATCGAGGGTGTAGGTCAAGGTGTAGTCACCAGGTGGCAGGAAAGCGACCTTGTAGTCGCCATTGTTCCCCGTGAAGCTGGTGCGCTCGCCCTGAAGGTTCGGCGACTCGGCCGTGATCTGCACGCCAGGCAGCGCCGAGCCGTCTGCATCGGACACACGGCCGATCAACGTCGCAGTCGGGTTCTGAGCCACGACGGATGGCACGAGTAGCAAGGAGATCATCACGGCGACCCCAAGGGCCGACGTTATCGTTCTCTTCATGTTCTCTCCTAACGGTCGATGTTCTCCCCGCCACCGCCGACAGGGGTTCTCTACTCTCGGGCCCATCCCGACGAAAACAAGCACGTCGAGAAGAGCACGCTGCACACCACACGTGCGCACCACCCGCCTCACAGGCTCTGGCCATCGTGCTTCTCTGCCTGCCAAAAGGCGCAAACAGGTACACGTCCTGCCAATCAGGTACCCAACGGACACCTGGCAGGTTGGCATCGGCAGCAGTCTCCGCAGCCCACCAAGGCTTCGGCAAAAGCTGACAAAAGCACGAACAGCTCAGTTGCACGCAGCATAAAGACCGGAACAACAGGGTGTCAATCTTTTCCTTGCAGCCTGCTACCATCCTTCAATCGTGCTCGGCTTCTTTCTCGATCACGCCCGGACGCGGCGCGCGGAGCTGCGGTGCCGTCGCCTTCGCCCCCTCGGACGACCCAAGCACTGGGCGTGCTTGGGGATTTTGGTGGCATCCGGCATCACCGCTTGTCATTCTCCGGTGACCGACGAGCTTGCCGACCCGGCTCCCTCCCTGCTTTCGCCTGATCATCTATTCCAAGACGCCACCGCGGGGTCAGGTCTCGACTTCGTCCACTTCAATGGCCGCTCCGGTGAGCTCTACCTGGCCGAGATCACCTGCGGCGGCGGCGGTCTGGTCGACATCGACAACGACGGCGACCTGGATCTTTACCTCTCCCAGGGCCACATGCTGGGTCCAGACAAGACGATCGATCAGGCATCCGAGCCGCCAGCTCACCCGCTGCCGCTGAGCGATCGGCTCTACCGCAACGACCTGATCGAGGACGAGGGCGCCGTGCGTGTGCGATGGGTCGACGTGACCGTCGCCTCCGGGATCGCCAGCAGGACGACCGCATACGGCTGCGGGGTCGCCGCCGGCGATGTCGACAACGACGGCAACAACGATCTCGTGGTGCTGACCCTGGCGGAAAACCGATTGCTGCTCGGACGCGGCGACGGCACCTTCACGGAAACCGCCAACGGCGACACCGCGACCACGGGATTCGACGACGTTGCTGCGCGTTCCAGCGTCGGTGCCGCCCTGGCTGATCTCGACCGCGACGGCTGGCTCGACCTCTACGTGGCCAACAACCTGACCTTCGTCTACGACGCGCCCGAGCCGTGTTTCGATCTTGCCGGCGCCCCGGACTACTGCGGCCCCGGCGCCTTCTCGCCTCAACAAGATCTTTTGTGGCACAACCGGGGCGCGAGCGCCGAGCAGGTCCCTCGTTTCACCGACGTCACGGCCTCTGCCGGGCTGCACGGACGGCCGGGGCCGGCGTTGGGCGTCGTGGCCGCGGACTTCGACCAGGATGGCTGGCTCGATCTCTACGTCGCGCAGGACGGCCAGCCCAACTTGCTCTTGCGCAACCAGACGGGTGTCGGTTCCGGGCAAGGCTCCCTCCGGTTCACGGAATCTGCCCTGCTCGCGGGCGCGGCCGTGAACAGCGACGGCGCCGCCGAGGCTTCGATGGGAGTCGACGCCGCAGACTACGACCGAGATGGTGACCTCGATTTGGTGCTCGCGCACCTCGTCAAGGAAAGCAATACCTTGTACGAGAACGATGGTCACGGACAGTTCGCCGACCGGTCGCGCACGAGCGGGCTCGCAGCGCCCAGCCTGTCGGTCACAGCCTTCGGCGCAGGCTTCGTCGATCTGGATCTCGATGGCTGGCTGGATCTCGTCACCGTGAATGGCGCCGTCACGCACCTGCCAGCCCTGGTGCGCGCGAACGATCCCTTTCCGCTCCACCAACCAAATCAGATCTTTCTGAGCCGAGGCGGAAACCAGGGTGCGCCACGCTTCGAGGACGCCACGGAACGAGGTGGCCCTGCCTTCGCGCACTCGGCGGTAAGCCGGGCGGCGCTGTTCGGCGACCTCGATAATGACGGCGATCTCGACCTGGTCGTGGTGAACAACGGCGGTCCCGCTCGCGTGCTGCTCAACCAGACCGACGGCCGACACGCCTGGCTCGGCCTGCGCCTGGTCGGGACCATGGCGAACGGTGGCATTCGCGACCTGCTCGGCGCGCGTGCGTCGATCGAGGAGGCCGACGGGCGCCGCCAAATGGCCGTGGCGCGCACGGACGGCAGCTACAACGCCAGCCGCGATCCACGAATCGTCTTCGGCCTCGGACCGCGTTCCGAGGACGGTGGCTCGGCCCGTGCCGCCTACACGGTCACGGTCACCTGGCCGGACGGCGCGGTCGAGCGGTTCGCCGATGTTCCGGCAGATCGCTACACCACGCTGGCGCAAGGTCGCGGCGCGTCGTCCTCCCCGACCGGCGCCCCATGAGTCGGTTCCGGCACGTTTCTCATGCTCTGGCACGGACACGAGGCCCTTCTCAGCGGTGGCGATGGTCCGTAGCCTTGGCCTTCATGACCGCCTGCGGATCGCCTTCCGAAACCCTCGAGCCGACGCGCGAAGCCCCGCCCGCTCCCTTCACGTCTCCTTTGGTCGACGCCACGGAGCGAGCAGGGATTGCTTTCGTGCATGACAACGGAATGGTCGGCCGACACGCGATCGTCGAAACCATGGGTGCTGGCGGCGCCCTCTTCGACGCCGACGGCGACGGTGATCTCGACCTCTACCTGGTCCAGGGCGGGCCGCTGCGCGCCGCCATAGGGACTGCCCCTCGGGACGTCGCGAATCACCACGGGCGCCAAGACCGTCTGCTACGCAACGAATCCCCACGCCCGCCCCCGAACGACAATCGCCGCCTGCCGCGTGCGGAGCCGAAGTCGGACCCGAGTTTGGCAACCCCTCCTGTGGCACCCATCTTCGTCGACGTGACCGCACAAAGCGGTGAGCTCGGGAGCGGCTACGGCATGGGGGTCGCGGCAAGCGACGTCGATCGCGATGGGGACATCGACCTCTTTGTCACCAACGATGGCCCCAACCAGCTGCTGCTCAACCGCGGTGACGGACGCTTCGTCGATGGCACTGCCGAGGCTGGTCTCGACGACGGCGAGCACCTGTCCGTGCCAGCCGTCTTCTTCGACTTCGATCGCGACGACTGGCTCGACCTCTACCTCGGAAACTATGTCGACGTACCAGCCTCCCCGCCCCAGTGTCGGGACACCACGGGTGGCATCGACTACTGCGGTCCCGACAGCTTCGCACCCACCGCCGATCGCCTTCTGCGCAATCGGGGCGACGGACCAAACGGCTGGCTAGGGTTCGAGGACGTGACGCGCACAGCCGGCCTCGCCGGCGTTGCGGCACCAGCCTTGGGCGCCGTGGTCGCCGACTTCGATGGCAATGGTTGGCTCGACCTCTATGTCGCCAACGACGGCCGCGCCAACCATCTGTGGATGAACCAAGGACCCGATCATGCGCCGCGTTTTCTCGACCAAGCCGTGCTCGCCGGCTGCGCGGTCAACGCCACTGGCAGCGCCGAGGCGTCGATGGGGATCGAAGCAGCCGATATCGACCTGGACGGCGACATCGACCTCTTCATGACTCACCTGATCTCGGAAACCAACACCCTCTACCTCAACCAAGGCGACGGCATGTTCGAGGATGCCACCCGGTCGTCGGGGCTCGGAGCTGCCAGCCGCCCCTTCACCGCCTTCGGTACTGGTGCGTTCGACCTCGGCAACGATGGCCTGCTCGACTTGATCGTGCTCAACGGCGCGGTCAACAACATTCCCGCATTGGTCCGCCAGGGTGACCCCTACCCGCTCCACCAGCCCAACCTACTCTTCGTCGCCTCGGCCCATGGTCGGTTCGAGGACGCCACCGGCGCCATGGGGACGGCCTTCGCCGTCTCCGAGGTAAGCCGTGGCGCGATCTTCGGCGATGTCGACAATGACGGCGACACCGACATCGTGGTGACCAACAATCGCGGACCAGCCCGACTGTTCCTCGATGCCCAGGGGCAAGATCGTGCCTGGCTCGGCTTGCGCGTGGTGTCGGGCTCGCCGCCGCGTGATGCCCTGGGCACCCACGTCACCATCGCGCAAGAAGGACGCACCGTTCGCGCGATGCGGGTCGCCACCGACGGCAGCTATGCCTCGGCCCGTGATCCGCGCGTGCGCTTCGGCCTGGGCAGCGATCACCGGCCACAGACCGTTTCCGTGCACTGGCTCGATGGCCGTATCGAACGCTTTGCCGACCTGGCGCCGGGCCGTTACCACACGCTGCGTCGCGGCACGGGCGACGTCGATTGATCCCGTCGCCCTCGCGCCTGGCTCGGCTTCGACGTCCCTGTGCTAGCGTCATTTCATGAATCTTCTGGCTACGGTACGGCTCGCGCCGCCGGTCCGGCTGCCTGTCGCAAGGCTGGCCTCGAAGCGCCCCCTTCTGTGCCTCTTGCTGACGCTCGTCTTGCTGACGGCATGCAGCCCGGCGAGCAACAACAGCACAGACGAACGGCCCCAGGCAGAAGGGTCGCCGGCGCCCGCTTCGGCAGCCACCGAAACGGACGCAGCGCAGGCGATGCCGACGGCCCTGGTCACCATCGCCTCGCCGGATCTGTCGGCGGCAGACGCCAAGGCCCGGGAGCAGATTCGCGCGCTGGAAGGCACCATCGACACGCTGCGGGCCACCGGCGACACGGACCCCAGCGACCTGGCACGTCACTATGGCGAGCTGGGCTCGGTGTTCCTGATCTACGACTTCATCGAAGCGGCTGAGGGTGCATTCGACAACGCGCGTTTTCTCGCCCCGTCCGAAGCGCGCTGGCACTACCTGCGGGCGTACCTCGACCACCTGCGCGGCGCGCTCGACGATGCCGCAGCAGGCTACCGCGCCGCCATCGCGCGCGAGGACAGCCTGATCCCCGCCAAGCTGCGGCTCGGTCGGGTCGAGCTCGAGCGTGGCGACCTTGCCGCGGCCCGCGGCTTGTTCACACCCTTGGTCGACCATCCCGAGGCCGCCGCGCCAGCCCTCGCCGGCCTGGCGCAGGTCACAGATGCCGAAGGCGAATTGCGCACCGCCATCGACCTCTACCAGCGCGCCCTCGCGTTGGCGCCCAAGGCGAACAGCCTTCATTACGCGATCGGCCAGGCCTACCGCAAGCTCGGCGACCTCGAGCAGGCCGAGCGCAGCCTGGCACTGCGCGGCGACGTACCGGTGCGCATTGTCGACCCCATGATCGGCGGCCTCGGCACCCTGGGACAAAGCGCTCAGCTCTTCTTGATGCAGGCTGCCGAGGCTATGGAAGACGGCGACTGGCGCGCCGCGGCCGGCGCTTACGAAACCGCCATCGACCGCGATCCCAGCGCGCTCGATGCCTACCGTGGCCTGGCGGTGGCGGTCGAGCGACTGGGCGACACCGAGGCTGCGATCGGGCACCTCAAAGCGGGTCTGCGTCAGCCCGTGGCAGAGGTGGCGAAGGACGAGACGGCAACGCGAGAACAGACAACCAAGCGCGCGGATCTCGAACGCACCCTGGCCGGCATGTTGGTGGTCGCCCAGCGGGATCGCGAGGCGATCGTCCACTTTCGCCGGGCGCTCGAGCTCGATCCGAAGCGGGACGACACCGCCGAGCCGCTCGCCAATGCCCTCGCACGACAGGGTCAACTCGACGACGCCCTTGCCATCTACGATCGGCTGATCGCGGCCGGTACGGCGCCTTCTGCGGCTCTGCTGATCAAGCGGGCGACGCTCTTGGTCAACCTCGGTCGGGGTGACCGTGCTGTCCGCGACTTCGAGCAAGCGATCGCGACGGCTCCCGAGGACGCGGCAATGCGGCTCCGCTACGCCGACGCCCTCACCTTCCTCGGCCGGACCGACGCGGCTGCCCGGCAGCGGCAAGAGGCTGGCCGGCTCGCCGAGAGCGATGACACCGTGACGCGCATTCGGCTGCTCGTGGAGGACGCGCGTGCGCGCATGGCCCGCGGCGACTTCGAATCCGCGGTGACCCGTTTCGACCAGGCCTTGGCCATCGACCCCGACCAGCCACCTCTGCGTTTCGAGCTCGCGCGCCTGCTCGG
>CALFAM010000024.1 GCA_937948815.1 uncultured bacterium | reverse complement strand
ACGGCCGAAGCTGGAGCCCGAAGAATTCGGACGGGCAGCATCGAGGGTGGATCTCGACCCGCACCGCCCTCACCGAGAGCCTGAACGTGCCAACGGCCAAGCTCGCCTTGCGCATCGGGCTCGGCGGCATCGTCGACCTGGCCCACGACATGGGTGTCGAGACCAAGCTCGACGCCTACCCGGCACTCGCTCTCGGCGCCATGGAAGTCACGCCCCGCGAGCTGGCCACCGTCTACGCCACCCTGGCCGCCGGTGGCAAACGCCCGAAGCTCCACGGCCTCGTGGCCGTTTTCGACCGCACCGGCAATCCCGTCGGTGGCAGCCCTTTGCCGCCGCCCGAGCCCGTGCTCAGCCCGGAAGTCGCCTACCTGGTGACCGACGTCCTGCGCGACGTGCTCGACGTCGGCACGGCACGCAGCGTCCGCGCGCAGGGCCTGCAGGACCGGCTGGCGGGCAAGACCGGCACCACCAACAGTCGCCGCGACAGCTGGTTCGCGGGCTACGCGCCGAGTCGCGTTTCCCTGGTCTGGGTCGGCTACGACGACAACACCAAGACCCGACTCTCCGGCGCCCGCGCGGCGGTTCCCATCTGGGCACGCTTTACCCACAGCATGCGCCCACCGGGTGGCTATGCCGATTTCGAGCAACCGCCGGGCATCCTGCGCGCCTTCGTCGATCCGCAGACCGGCGCCCTCGCCACCTATCGCTGCGAGCAGGTGATCAGCGAAGTGTTCACCGAGAGCAACCTGCCGAACGCATATTGCCCTTTCCATCCTGGTCGCCCCCTGATGCAGCCGTCCGGGGTCGAGGTCGAGCAGCAAGAGCGCCGCAACCCCTTCCGGCGCTGGATCGACAAGATCCGCGGTCGCAAAGCGCGCAGTCGCAGTGGCGTGATCTAGGGGCGTGCCCGCGCGCGAGCGCCCAGGCCACAGGAAGGCTGTTAGAAGCTTGCTGGGGGTTGTCCTGCAACCCTCAATCCCCCGACGTGGGCGACTACATCCCCGCCAAGAGCCGTAATCCCTCCGGAGGCTTTGCCAGACATCCGGAGGGAAGATGAGCCGATTCGAATACAAGTCCATTGTCGTAAACCCACCAAGACGCTTCTTCCTGACCAAGGCATCACCGGTCGATCTCGACACCACCTTGAATCAAGAAGCATCGGACGGCTGGCGCGTCGTGCAGGTGTTCCCGCTTGAATTTGGTCTCTGGATGCCGCTTCGAGTCCTTCTCGAGCGTCCCGTGGATGACTGAGAGCGCCGAGCCGTGCATCGTGTGTCGCCGCACCGCGATGCAAGACCTGCGAAGCCTCCCAACGAGCCAGCGCCACGGTCAACGGGGCCATCGTCAAGCACCGCAAGAAGGCGGCTCTCTGCCCGGTGCCGAGCCTCGTACGTTCGGGTTGCGGCGGGAGCCCGCGGGCGTGGGCCGGCATCTGCCAGCCACTTCGTTGCACGTCGGATAGACTGCCCGGCTCGTCGAGCCTTGCCCGGGCCATGGTGCTGCCCTGGGAAGCAATGCGACGTTGTTGAGCCATGGCCAAGCACGAAACCTCGAGTTCCAACCCGTCGAGCAACGAAGTGTCGAGCGCGGACGCGATCGTGGTGCGGGGTGCGTCGACGCACAATCTGAAGGCGATCGACTGCCACATTCCCCACGGCAAGGTGACGGTGGTGACCGGGCTGTCCGGCGCCGGCAAATCTTCCCTTGCCTTCGACACGGTCTACGCCGAGGCTCAGCGGCGCTTTGTCGAGTCCATGTCGACCTACGCGCGGCAGTTTCTCGACCAAATGGAGCGGCCGCCGGTCGAAGCGGTCGACGGCGTGCTGCCAGCGGTCGCGCTCGAGGCGCGCAACGCGGTCAAGAACGCCCGCTCGACCGTGGGCACGATTACCGAGGTCCACGACGTCCTGCGCCTGCTATTCGCTCATCTGGGCACTGTCACCTGCCCGAATGGCCACGGACCGGTTGCTGGCTTCACCGGAGAGCAAGCGGCGGACAGCTTGGCGGCCGAAGGGGGCACGATGATCGTCGTCGCCGAGCTGCCCCGCCCCGGGCGCCAGGCGAACGACAAGCTCCGCGAGCTGATTCGCCAGGGTTACTTCCGCCGCCTCGACGAGGCATCGGGCAAAGACGGCAAGCCGGAGGTCGTGCGGATGACGCCGTCCGCGCGCTGGACGCGTGCGCTCGACCCGCTGCCGATCTTGGTCGGGCGGTTCCGGGTCAAAGCGGCGAAGGAAGGGCCGTCTCGACTGGTTAGCGCGATCGAAGAAGCCTATTCGCTGACCGGGGGCAAGGCGACCGTGATCGTCGATCGCCCTTCTTCGGAAATCGGGGCTGCCGAGCCCGAAGCCGCGGGCGGCGAACGCCGCCATTTCGGCCGGGCATTGACCTGCACGACCTGCGGCACCCAGCTGCGCGAGCCGCAGCCCGCGTTGTTCTCGTTCAACTCGCCCCTCGGCGCCTGCGAGACGTGTGAGGGCTTTGGCCGTGTGGTCGGCATCGATCCCGAGCGAGTGATTCCCGATCCCAGCAAGTCGCTCAGCGAACGGCCCATCGCGCCCTGGAACTCGCCGGCCTACGAGGACCTCTACGATCCGCTCTTTGCCGCCTGCAAAGCCCACGACGTGCCCTTGGACGTTCCCTGGAAGGACCTCCCTGCCGCGGCCCAGGACTTCGTCTGGCGCGGCGGGCACGGTTCTTCCGGCCGGCGCTTCAAGGGCATCGACCACTACTTCGCACGGCTCGAACGGCGCAGCTACCGCATGCACCTGCGCATTCTGCTGGCGCGCTACCGCTCCTATGACGAGTGTCCGGACTGTGAGGGGCGACGCCTGCGCCCGGAGGCCCTGGCGGTCACCATCGCGGGCAAGAGCATCGCCGACCTCTCGGCCCTCAGCATCGAAAAGCTGCGCACCTGGCTCCGCACCCGCCGCTTCACCCGCGCCCAGCGGGCCCGCGCGCGCCTGCTGCTCGAGCAGCTCCAGGCGCGGGTCGACACGCTGCACCAGGTCGGGCTCGACTACCTGAGCCTCAGTCGTCAGTCTCGAACCCTCTCTGGCGGCGAATCGCAGCGGATTCATCTGGCCACAGCCCTCGGCAACGGCTTGACCAGCACGCTCTACGTGCTCGACGAGCCCACCATCGGCCTGCACCCACGCGACTCGGACCGTCTGCTTTCCCTGCTCCAAGATCTGGCGACCCGAGGCAATACCGTGCTGGTCGTCGAGCACGACCGCACGCTGATCGCCGGCGCCGACCACGTGATCGACCTGGGACCCCATGCCGGCGAACGCGGCGGCGAGGTGATTGCCGAAGGGACCTTCGAGCAGATCCTGGAGAGCGACGTGTCGATGACCGCGGCCTACATGCGCGAGCGCCAGCCGACACCAGCGCGGGCCCACGTCGCCCGCTTTCGTCGCGAGCGTCGGCGTGACCAGGACGAGGCCATCCGGCGCAAGAAGCGCATTCGGATCCGCGGCGCCTCGGCCAACAATCTTCGTGGGATCGACGTCGATCTGCCTCTCGGCGCATTGACCGCCGTCACCGGCGTGTCGGGATCCGGCAAGTCGACGCTCGTCCAAAACGTGCTCCACGGCACCTACCAGCGTCGCCGCGGCGTGGTCGACGTCACCCCGGGCGACTGTACGAGCCTCGAGGGCATGGAAGCAATCGAAGACGTGGTCATGGTCGACCAGCGACCGCTCGGCCGGTCCTCACGCTCGAATCCGGTCACCTTCCTCAAGGCCTACGACGACATTCGCAAGCTCTTCGCCAGCACCGAGGACGCCCGGAGAGTCGGGATCACGCCCGGAGACTTCTCGTTCAATCTCGACCGCGGACGCTGCCCGGCTTGCATGGGAACCGGCGTGCTCGACGTCGACATGCAGTTCATGGCGCCGGTCAGCGTGGTCTGCGACACCTGCCAGGGGAGGCGCTTCAAGCCGGAGATCCTGGCGATCACCCTCTTCGGTCGCAACATCCACGAGACCCTGGAGATCACCGTCGACGAAGCGCTCGAGGTCTTCGCGGATCAGACGCGCCTGGTTCGCCGTCTCGAAGCGCTGACCCAGGTCGGGCTCGGCTATTTGCGTCTGGGACAACCGACTTCCACACTCTCCGGCGGCGAAGCCCAACGCCTCAAGCTCGCGAGCTTTCTCATCACGCCCGGCTCGGCACGGACGAGCAAGGGCAAGGCCGCCGGCGGCAAGCGCAAGCGCTCGGCCAAGAACGAAGCAGCACACCGCGCCAGCCTCTACCTCTTCGATGAGCCGACCACGGGGTTGCACCTCGCCGATATCGACCTGCTCTACAACACCCTGCGCCGCCTCGTGGCCCGCGGGGACGGGGTGGTGGTGGTCGAGCACAGCACCGACCTGGTCGCGCGTGCGGACTGGATTGTCGACCTCGGCCCAGGTGGTGGCGCGCACGGCGGCGAGCTGCTCTTCGCCGGACCGCTGGAGTCGTTCCTCGACACCGCCGAGAGTCCCACCGCCGAGGTGCTGCGAGACCATCTACGCTGGTCGAGAAAGGCCACCGCGCGATGAGCACGCCATCTCGATGAGCACCCTAGGACGATGAGCACCACATCCAGTCGCCGTCGCACGCTCGTCTTCACGCTCATGCTGACGGCCCTGGCGGTTGTCCTCTTCGAGGTCTCGGCACACGTCGGTTTGCGGATACTCGACGGCCATTGGAGCGACCACGCCCAGCGGGCGGCGAAACGACAGGCCGTGCTTGCCGACCCCAGCGAGGCGACACCCGGTGAGGCGACACCCAGTGAGGCGACACCCAGTGAGGCCGAGCCGAGCGACGCAGAAGCACGTCCCCGACCCGCAACGGCCTCGGAGCGCAGCATCGTGGTCCACCCATTCTTCGGCTACACCCGCGACCCAGCCGTGGCCAACCGATGGTGGAACGTCACCGAAGACGGCTTCTTCGCACGCAAGAATCCACACCCCGATCCGGGCACCGCGAAGCGCATCCGGATCGCCGTCTTGGGCGGCTCGGTCGCCAACCACTTTGCATTCGGCGGGTGGTCGCGCATGGCGGCCGAGATCAGCCGGGCCACCGGCCTGCCGCGCGAGGCGATCCCGGTTACCAGCCTCGCCATGGGCGGCTACAAGCAGCCCCAGCAGCTCAACGTCATCGCCCACCACCTGGCCAGGGGAGACCCGTTCGACGTCGTGATCAATCTCGACGGTTTCAACGAGATGGTCCTGCCCTTCGACAACCTGCGGACGGGCCTGTCGCCCGACTATCCGGTCAACTGGCGTACCCTGATCGGCGGACTTCCGGACGTCGACCAGCAGCGTCGGGCTGGTGAGATCGCCTACCTGGACGGCCTACGCGCACACCGCACACGACTCTGCTCCGGGCTCTTCACCCGCAGCGCGGCGTGCCACTTACTCTGGCGCCTTCGCGATCAGCCTCTTGCCAATCGCCAAAACGCGCTGCGCGCCAGCCTCGCTGTGGATTCCGAGGCGCCAAGGCGCTTCGAGTCTCAAGGACCACCCCCTCGCGACCTGGACCGGTCGGCCCGCTATGCCGCGCAGGTCGACTACTGGAGCCAGGCGTCGCGCCAGATCGATGCCATCGCCCGCGCCCACGGTGTCCGCTATCTGCACGTGCTGCAGCCCAATCAATATCTCCCGGGTGCCAAGCCTCTTTCCGACGAGGAGCGGCAGCAAGCCTTCGACCCGGACATCCATCACCGCAGCATCATCGAGTCCACCTACCCGCTCCTTCGCGCCGAAGGGGCCCGTCTGCAGGAGCGTGGCGTACGCTTTTTCGACCTCACACAACTCTTTGCCGACATCGAAGAAACCCTCTACAGCGATACCTGCTGCCACCTGAACACCCGCGGGAACGACCTGCTGGGCACCGCCATCGGCCGCATCGTCGCAGCGGAGCTCGCGCCCGCGTTCGACGGCAGCACCGTGCAGTAGCCCACGTTGGCGGACTACAATGCGCGCATGAGCACGTTTGACCGGTCGTTTTGCCTCGCCTCGTCGTTGATTCTCCTCCTGGCGAACGCTTGCAGCCGCCAGGAATCCCCTCCGCCCGCACCCGTCGAGCCCACGCCATCCCTGGCAGGTACCTGGCGTGCCGAGCTCGCATCGCCTGGCGGCGCCTTGCCGTTCGCGCTCAAGATCGACGAAGCTGGCGAGGGTCTGGTGGCCGGCATGGTCACGGGAGAAGAAGCCGCGCCGGCCAGCAGCGTAGAAGTCGACGGCAAGCGAGTTGTGCTGAATTTCGACTTCTACGATGCCGAGATCACTGCCGAGGTCAGCGACGACGGCGCCTTGATAAGCGGATCGTGGCGGCGCACCGGTGAAGGCGGCGTGAACTCGACCCTCGGTTTCTCAGCGGTTCGCGGCGACACCACCCGCTTCCGCCCCCGCGCGGAAACCGACCTCTCGGGCGGAGATGGCGCAGCGCTGCCGTCGGTCGATGGCATCTGGGCGACGACCTTTACCGACGAGGACGGTAGCGAGCCCGCTCAGGGCGAGTTTCGCCAGGAAGGCAACCACGTGACCGGCACCTTCCTGACGCCGACCGGCGACTATCGCTTCCTCGAAGGCAGCTATGAGGACGGCCTGCTGCGGCTCTCGACCTTCGACGGCAGCCATGCCTTTCTCTTTCATGCGCGCGCCCAGGCAGACGGCACGCTCGAAGGCGACTTCTGGTCCCGAGACACCTACCATGCCACCTGGGTCGCCCGGCCCGCCGAGGCCGACGAGAGCATCCTTCCGAGCGACTGGACCCTGGCGCGCCTGACCAACGACGAAGGGCGCTTCCGTTTCGCATTCGCAGACCTCGAGGGGCAGACGGTCACCGAGTCAGATCCGCGTTTCGCCGGCAAGGTGGTGATCGTCAACATCTTCGGAAGCTGGTGCCCCAACTGCAACGACGAAGCACCTCTGCTCGCCGAGTGGGATCGCCGTTTCCGCGACCAGGGCCTGGCGATCGTCGGCCTGGCCTACGAGTTCACCGGCAATGTCGAACGCGATCGTCGCCAGGTTCGGCGCTTTTCCGAGCGGCACGGTATCGACTACCTCATGCTGCTCGCCGGCGGCACCACCGACAAGGCCGACGCGGCGTTGACGCTGCCAGACCTGGATCGCATCGTGGCCTACCCGACATCCGTCTTCATTGGCCGAGACGGACGAGTGCGCAAGATTCACTCGGGGTTCTCCGGCCCGGGAACCGGCGCGCATCACGAAAAGCTGGTCGCCGAGCTCGAGTCCCTGGTCGGCTCCTTGCTTGCCGAGGACGTGCCCGGCACTTGAGCCCGTGCACAGTCCGAGCGGCCCGCGCAGGACGGGTCCACCGACAGGCCGCGGAGTCGTCGGTTGGGCGATTCTCGATCGACGAATCGCGACTGGCGAAACTCCGAGTTCGTGACGCCGTAGGTTTGAGCGCGTCACAGGTGGCGGCGCGAACCGAATCCGGACACACCATCGTGCTGCACGCGGACGGTGAATCCCAGGAGGAGCGATGAGCGAGGGCAGAGGAAAAGGATGCTTCAAGGTCGGATGCACCGGATGCTTGCTGGTGATTGCGGCCCTCGTCGGTGTCGGGCTCCTCTTCGGCGCCATTCATCTCACCACGGACTGGGGCGATCCGAATCCAGAGCAGCGCGCGGTCGAGCGCGAGCTGCCGGCTGCGCCACCCTTGCCCAACCTCCCCGAGCTTCCCGACGCACCGCCTGGCAGCGGTGAGCTGCCCGCCATCCCCATTGCTCCGCTACCGGCCGACTTCGACCCGAGCGAAGTCCGGGCTGGCGTGCTCGAGCTCGACCTCAACATGGGCGAGTTCATCATTCAACCGGGCCCCGCCGGCGAGCCGATTCGCGTCGAGGCCGACTACGACACCAGCGCCTTCGAGCTTTCCGAGTCTTACGATGAGCGTGGCGACGGTACCTGGAAGTACAAGATCGGCTTCGGCAGCAAAGGGGGCTGGTTTGGCCTGCTGCTGCGCGGCGGCAGCCAGGGCCGCAACCGGGTGACCATCACGGTGCCACGGGACCAGCCGCTCGACATCGTCGGCACCATCGGTACTGGCCAGTCCGAGATCGACCTCGGCGGACTCTGGTTGCGCGACGTCGACCTCGACCTCGACATGGGTGAGCACTTTCTCGAGTTCCGCGAGCCCCTCCGCGTGCCCATGTCTCGCTTCGTCGTCGACAGCTCGATGGGCAGCGTCGAGCTACGGGGTCTCGGTGACGCCAGTCCGCAGTCCGTGCAGGTGGATCACGGCATGGGCGAGGTCCTGGTCGACCTCAGCGGCACCTGGCACAACGACGCTGACGTGGAAGTCAGCTTCAGCATGGGCGAAGCGCGCCTCTGGTTGCCCGAGACGGGCGTGAACATCGACATCGATCGCGCCAGCGTCGCAATGGGTGAGCGTCAGCTCCGGGTCGACGAAACCACCGAGAACCCTGACCATCCGACGCTCACCCTGCGCCTCAGCGGCAGCATGGGCGAGCTGCAAGTCAAGCAGTAGGTCGGGCCTCACGCAGACCAGCGGCGGTCAGCCCGCCTTGGAAAGGCGATCCGACTCGGTCTTGCGCCAGAACTGGATCAGGCCCCAGAAGTGCTCGGTGAATTTCTCGATCTCGTGCTTGGGAAACAAGGCCTCGACCTTTTTCCGCACGGCGTTCTTCGCGGTGTCGGTCCCGAAAAACTCGACCATCACCTCGTCGAGATGCGCGAGATGCTCGGCGCAGAACGCACGGAAACGCTCCGTCTCCATCCGCTCGTCCGCGATCGCGGCATACGCGCGCAGACGCTCGCGATAGGGGAGCTCTTGCTCGGCAATCGCGTAGTAGGGCGTCCAGTCGACGTTCTGGCGCATCTTCTTCCCGGTGACAGCACAGAAAATCGACCAACGAACCTTGGCGCCGATCAGCCAGGGAAAGTGGAAGTGCAATGATGTCACCTGAGAATCCGGACAGGCATTGGCAAAGTCGATCGGGTGGAAGACACCGTCTTTGCGCAAGGTCTCACACGAATTGAAGTCCCACCCGAAGAAGCTGTTGATGGTCAGGGTCATGTCGCGGAGCAGCGACAGCTCGTCGACGGACAGAAAGTTGAACGCGACCTCGTACCGCTCATGGAGCGGCGCGGTCGGGTTGTAGCGTACCGAGTTGACCTGGGGGCCGATGCCGATCGAGCGCACGAAGAGATCGAAATCTTCGACCGCGCGCTGCAGGTGCATCACGTTGGTGCCACTCTCCTCGTACGCCTTGCGCAGCTGGTCGGCGTCTTCGATGCAGCTTACGCCGCGCCAGGCACCGCCATCGTAGGGCTTCATGAACAAGGGGAAGCCGAGACGTTCACCGATCGAGCCGAGGTCGAAGAGCTTGGCGTAGCGCTCGAGCGTGGTCGCCAGATCCGCGTGAGGCGGGTACTCCTTGGGCGGCACCATCCAGGTCTTGGGGACCGGCAGCCCGAGACGCATCATCGCGCAATACGACGTCTGCTTTTCCATGGACTGCACGGTCCAGGGATTGTTGAGCACGTACAAACCGTCGAGAATGACCGCTTTTTTGATCCATTCCCGACTGGTGTTGTACCAGTGGGTCAGGCGATCGAGCACCACGTCATAGCGGCAGGGCTGCTCGAGATCGAATGGCTCGATCGTCAGCCGCTCCACTTCGACGCCAACCCGGTCCCCTTCGAAGGGGATCGCGAGATCGAGGCGCTGAACGATCTCCTCGAAGCAAATGGGCCAGCACAGGTCCGCGCCGAGGGAGAGTCCGATCTTGCGGGTCACATTGGGCACAGTAGCTCCTTGGGGCCTCGAGGACCGCTCGTTGACTGTGGACGGTGCCCCCGATGGGCTGCCTATTCATACACCATCCAGAGCGGTCCGGGAAACAGCCACGAGAGGCCAACCCGCAACTGATCACGCCAGTTGGCCCAGCTATGGCCATCTCGGGCCTCCAAGAAGCGCACGTCCATGCCAGCAGCTTGCAAACGGGGCACCAGCGATCGGTTCTCGTAGATCAGCCGTTCGTAGGTGCCGCAGGAAACGAATACCTTGTCGGCGGGCCGGCCCGGTTCGTCGCGCAGGGCGTTGACGAATCGCACCACGGGATCGAACAGCGGCCCCCGATCGTGCTCGCCAATGTCGGTGAACGCGAACGAACCGCTCTGCAGCAGCAGGCGTCCCCAAACGCCCTGGTACCGCCATGCGGAAGACAGTGCCGCCACGCCGCCGAAGCTCGCTCCCATCAAGCCGCGGCTGCCGCGACCGGGAATCAGCGGGAAGCTCTGGTCGAGCGCGGGCAAGAGCTCCTCGGTGACGAAGCGAGCATGGGGCGGATGGTCCGCGTACTCTTCGAGCCGGTTCCCGGCATCGGTCAGTGCGACAATCATCGGCGCCACTTCCAGCCGATGGATGAGGTTATCGAGGACCGTCTGAAGGTCCGAGTATCGGCGGTAGTCGCTGCCGTCGTGGACCACCAGGAGCGGGTAGCGGCGGCTGGCGCGGAAGCGCGCGGGCAGATAGACCGGCACCTCGCGGACACCGCCAAACGCATCGCTCGCAACGCGTATCGAATCGATCGTGCCGGCCCGCGCTTCGGGATCGGGATAGGTCCAGGCTGGCCGCTCGGCGCCGTCGGTGTGACAGACCGAGTTGGCACCGTACGGATCGAACGCGCGCTCGGGGTTTTGTGGATCGAGAATCCAGCGCCCTTGCCCCTCGTGTTCGACGTTCAGCTTGTACTGCATGCGCGACTCGGGCGGCAGCTCCAGGGTGAGATACCAGAGATCGCTATTCCCGACACGCGCGAACGGCTGAGAGGTCGGCAGACCGTAGATGAAATGTTGGAGCGACACGCTGTCGACCTCGCCCCGGTAGACAAAGGTCACCGACGACCCTTCGACCAAGGGAAACCGCTTCCCTTCGAGGAAAGCATCGATTGCTTCCGAAGATGGTGTCCCGCTCGCGATCAAATCCTGAATCGCCAGGCGGGAAGCCGATCCAGTCGCGAAGCCTTGCGATTCCGGCGCCCTCGACTCGTGCGTGTTCGGTGACGACGTCATTTCCTACCCTTGCCGTCGAGCGGCACCACGGCGCCGTCCCGCCGCAGCATGCGTGTGTCCGGCTCGGCACGCATTGCCTCCCCGTCGATCACCAGCCGCGTGCCCTCGTCGAGCGGGACGCACGTGGCGGGCCGAAAGCGACGCGAGAAGAGGGCGACCCGATGCGGGTTGTCGAGCTTCAAGCGCCGCCGGGCGTGAGGAAGCACGACCAATCCCGGTACGAGACCGAGGCCGTTCTCGAGCACTTCGGCATTGCCGGCGCCCTGAGGTGGCGTGTCGTGGAAGAGCACCACGCGGTCGGTAAGCGCCATGGCGCCCGCAGACCAGGCCAGAATGGGCTGGTTGCCGAGCAACTCGGCCACGCCGAAGAGTCGAAGCCGGTTGAGCAGTACGGCAACGTGTCCGCCGGCGATGGCGAGCGCCTTGGCGCCCGACAAGATCTCACCGATCTCGTTCCGATGGCGCTTCACCGCCGGGCGTTCCCAGGGATGCCAGAGTGCTTCGAACCGACGATGAATACCGGCCACACGCAAGAGGTGCTGACGGTCGAGGGCGCGCACAGCCGACACCGCGGCTCGACGCTCGGCCGCCAGCCAGCGGGTCGGGCCGCGACGGCGTTCGAGCAGGGCACGAGCCGGCGCAAGGGCCGGATCGAGCCGAAACCGATAGAAGGACTGCAGGGCTTTCAGCTCGTCCTGGCGATCGCGATGCGCAGCAGCGAGCTCGCTGTCTTCGGCAAAGACCGCGTCAGCACGGCGGTGAAGATCGAGGTTGACGACGTCGCCACCAAGCAGATCCCGCAGCTCGTCGTCTTCCGCCTCCCGCTCCTGCCAGCCAGCGGTAATGGCCGCGATCGATCCCTCGATCGCGAGGTTCTCGATTTCACGATCGAGGGTCGGCGCCAGCCGCTGTGGCCCGAGAAGAACGACCTGTCGTGTCGACATGATGTATCCGGATCGGCTCTACGGTTGGGAAGACTCGGTGCGTTGCCTGCGCCGCTCACCGTGAAAGGGGTGCGCCGGGCTGTGCGGGTTACGCGGTCGGCACTCCGCGCGGCGCGAGACGCTGGCCTCGGTTCCCGCTACCGCTGTTCGGCACCGACTCCGAACCGCGAACGTACCTACCGGAATCCGCGCCGCAGCTCGCGCTTGAAGATCTCGAACGAAGCGTCGTCGACCAGAGAGATCACCACCCGCTCGATCTTGGTGCCACCCTGCAGGTAGCGGTAGATCTCGGTAAGCATGATTCGTGCGCAACGATCCATCGGAAAACCGAACACGCCGGTCGAGATGGCCGGAAATGCGATCGAACGCAGGCCATGGCGATCCGATAGGGCCAGTGCGGAGCGAACCGCCGAGGCCAGCTTGCGGTCCTCATCGCCTTCGCCGAATCGTGGGCCAACCGCATGCAAGACATGCTTGGCCGCCAGATCGCCACCGTTGGTGATGACCGCGGTGCCGACCGCCGTATGACCGATGCGGTCGCACTCCTCCTGGATCGACGGGCCGCCTTTCTCGCGGATCGCACCCGCGACACCTTCGCCGAGCTGCAGATCTTCATTGGCAGCGTTGACGATCGCCTCGACGACGAGGTCGGTGATGTCGCCCTCAATCAACTCCAGTTGGGTACCTTCCAACTGGATCGATAGTTTCCTTCCATCCATGATTCCGCAGTCTCCTAGACATGACGCTTCCGAGCAGGAATCCTATCAGAGACGTCCAGTTTTCCCGAATCGCGGCACGCGTGACGCCCCCCGAAGCGCCCACCGATTCCAAGCCACCCATGGTGTACACTCCGCCGACTATGCTGAAGGGATTGAAGGCCGAGCTCTCCCGTTGTCTGGCCGCGCAAATACGCTCGGTCTTCAACGTCGAACACACGCCCGTGGTGAGCATTCCGCCACGCCGCGCGCTAGGGGATTTGGCATTCCCCGCTGCGCTCCACCTGGCCCGCGAGCTGCGCAAGAAGCCGCGCGACATCGCGACCGAGCTTCTCGACGGACTGCACTTCCCGGCACCGGTGAAGAGCGTCCGCATCGAAGGTGCCGGCTACCTGAATGTGTTTCTCGACCGTTCTGCCGTGGCGGCACGCCTGCTCGGCGAGCCCCTCTACGATCCGTCCACCTCGGCCATGGACGAGGCGGTGGCAGCCCAAGGCCCGAACGGCGCCTCGACGCCCGCCAAGGTGATCGTCGAGCACACCAATATCAACCCGAACAAAGCGGCGCACATCGGCCACTTGCGCAATGCCGTGCTCGGCGACGTGCTGGTGCGATCGCTGCGCCGACTCGGGCACCAAGTAGAGACTCAGAACTACATTGACGATACCGGCGTCCAGGTTGCCGACGTCGTCGTCGGCTTCATCGACGTGCGCGGGTGGTCGCTGGCCGACGTCGAAACCGCGGAAGAGCCGTTCGACTACCTGTGCTGGGATGTCTACAGCCAGGTGGGGCAGTGGTTCGAAGAAGACAAGGAACGCCAGGCGCTGCGTCGTCAGACGCTTCATGCCTTGGAGAGCGGCGAGGGCGAACGCGCCGCCATGGGTCGCCTGGTCGCCCGCAGGATCGTCGACCGCCATCTGAGGACGATGGCGCGCATCGGCGTCGGCTACGACGTCCTGACCCGTGAGAGCGACATTCTCGGCCTCGATTTCTTCACGGTGGCCTTCGAGAAGCTGAAGTCGGCCGGTGCGATCCGGCTCGAAGCCGATGGCAAGAATGAAGGCTGCTGGGTCATGCCACTTCAGGGCAGCGAAGAGTTCGCCGGCCTCGAAGATCCCGACAAGGTCATCGTGCGTTCCGACGGAACGGTGACCTACGTCGGCAAGGACATCGCCTATCAGCTCTGGAAGTTCGGCCTGCTCGGCCGGGACTTCGGCTATCGGCCGTGGCCTGGCGGCGCGCCGCGCCAGGAAGACGCGCCGGTTGCCGGTACCGATCCGGGCGAAGATGCGGTCTTGTGGCAGACGACCACCGACGATCCGGTCCGTGAGCACCCCGCGTTCGGTGCTGGCGATCGGGTGATCAACGTCATCGACGCACGTCAGAGCTATTTGCAGCGCATCGTCCGGGCCGGCCTCGAGGCACTCGGCCATACGGACGCTGCGGCACATTCCGTGCACTTCGCTTACGAATTCGTGTCCCTGTCCACCGGCACGGCACGCCAGCTCGGCTTCCTGACCGACGCGGATGACCAGAGCAAGTCCCTCGACATGTCGGGACGCAAGGGCATTGGCGTCAAGGCTGACGACCTGCTCGATCAGCTCGAGGCACGCAGCGCCGAGCAGATTCGCGAACGCTACAGCGATTTGGCGCCGGACGTGCTCGCCGCACGGGCACGTGCCGTGGCGATCGGCGCGCTACGCTTCTTCATGGTCAAGGCAACAACCACGCGCAAGATCGCCTTCGACCTCGACGAGGCATTGGCGTTCGAAGGTGAGACCGGTCCCTACCTGCAGTATTCCTTGGTGCGCGAGCGCAACATCCGGCACAAGCTGGACGCCGCGGGCATGGCATCGGAGGTCGACCTCGAGGCCCTCGCTCAGCTCGACTCCGAGCTGTGGGCAGACGATCTGTGGGACTTGGTGCTGCAGGCCGCTCAGATTCAGCAAACGGTCGAACGCGGCTCGAGCAGCCTCGAGCTGTCATTGATCGCGCGTGCCGCCCTCGACCTGGCAGCCAAGTTCCACCACGCTTACCATCGGCACCGCATTCTCGACGAGGAAAACGCCGATCTGCGAAGCGTCCGACTGGCCGGCTTTCAGATCTTTCGCAAAGGCCTGATCGATCTCACCGAGCTGCTCGGCGTGCCCGTCTTGGAACAGATGTAGGCAACGGCGCTTCGTTCGCGCCAGGCGCCACCAGGGCGACTTACCAGCCGCCACCACCGCCGCCACCCGTCGAGCTGCTGCTGCCGCCACTGCTGCTCGAGCTTCCGCTCCCCGAGCCGCCGCGCGATACCCCCGAGGCGATGCCGGCGGCGGTTGCCGCCCAGGACGCGGTGGCGCCACCGCCACCGAAGGCGCCGCCACCCCCCGTCCACGATGTCGCGGATCGCGATCCCGCGGAAGCGGTCGTGCTGCCAAACGCACCGCTACCCGCGAGACCTCCCGAATCCGCGCCGCCAAAGGCCCGAAACCACCGCTCGACAGGGCCCGCGAGCCCCAAGGCCAAGAGGTAGGGAAACCAGGCATCGTCGAGGCGTGGCTCCTTTTGTCGCAGCTCGTGCGCGAACCAGGCACGAATCGCCGCCAGTCGGCGGCGAACTTCGATACCACGCTTGTCCAGCTGTGCACGGGCGAGCTTCAGCCAGAAAGCCAGGAGCCCGAGGGTCAGCAAAGTGACTCCCGCGAGGCCAACCGGACCCGCGGTCAACCCGAAGTACACATTGTGGCGTGCAAAGAGCTGTAGGAGACCGAAAGAGCTCAGCGCGCCCAGCGCCATCACGGGGAGCCAGATTGCCAATCGCTGCACAGAGGCCAGGTGAACCTCGACGCGCCGCGCCAGCAGCCCTCCGAAGATGGCACCCAATGCCGCGAACAGTCCGACCAGGAGTATCCAGACGACGCGGACATCCGTCACGCCGTCGCCGAGGTCGGCAACGACGCGCTTCGTCCGCAAGAGGGGATCGATCAGCACCAAGGCGAAGCCCGCGAGAATCAGCACCCATGGCTTCACCGGCAGCGGCGGCATGCGGCGCCGCTTGCTCACCGACCCGATCGCTCGGGTCAGTGACGATTGCAAGATGGCCGCGGGATTCAAACCTCGTTTCTTGTAATGCTCGCGCAGCGCATCCGAGTCGACGGTGCGGCGCTTGTCGAAGAACAGCTTGCGGACCAGCCTGCCGACGTAGCCATCGAGCTCGGCCAGTGGCACTTTGCGGTCGAGCACCATGACCTTGCGACCGAACCAGCCTCGCTTCTCGATGCGACTCTCGAGCTTGCCCTCGGCCACCAGCCGCGCCAGAACCGCGGCAACCTCCGGTGGCCCGACTTTCTGGTCCCAGATCGCGCCGACCTGTTCGGGGAGCCAGGGAAAGAGATCGGTTTCGAGCCACGCTTCGTCGACCTCGCGGTGGGACAGCGGTGGCGCCAGCCGTCCGAGCGGCCGCTCGCCTTCGAGAAATCGCCGGTAGAGCCAGACCGTGCCAACCACGCCGAGCAACCAGGTGAGCCAAACAGGCCACTGGGCCGGCACAGCGAGAGCCCGACTCGGGCTTCCCGGGCCTCGGTAGTCGAACAGTGCGGTGACCGGGAAGCTCTCGCCAGGTGCGAGGGCCTGCGCTTCCATCTGGTGGGGAAGCGTTGCCCTCGGCTTCCAGGCCGGATCGAGCGTCAGCTCGAGCCCGAACCGCTCGATGCTCCCCACGCGGTCGGGGAAGGCAAAGTCGTGATCGAGCAAGAACCCGCCGTCGCGCGCACGAACCACTTCATCGAGCTCGTAGGTGAGCTCATGGATCAGCACGGTCTCAGCAAAGGGAGGATCCTCCGGGAGGCGGCTGCGCCAGCGGACCAGGGCGCGCCCACGGAGATTCCACGTGTCAACCGTCGAGAGTGAGCCGCGGGGCAGGTCACGAACCATGCCGGTATCGGGATCGATCCGGCGTACACCCAAGAACCGAAACGGTTGCCCCATGTTCAAGTTGAAGAACCGCTCACCGCCGTTCCAGTCGCCGCTCATGACCACCGCGTGGCGCTCGACGACATGGAGACGGCCCTCGGCATCCAGCCGCGCGGAAACCGCGAGCTCCTGCCAGTGAAGCGTACGCTGAGCGAGCGCTTCCGTGCTGATCAGACACCACAAGCTCGTCGCCAGCAGCAGTGCGCGCATCGGCCCGCGCGCCGGGCAAATCCGGTTTCCACTCGCAATTTTCGGTGTCGCCTGCAACTCGCTTCTCTCCTCCGCATACCCTATGCTTCGTTCCGCCTCGCCCCGCCTGAGCACACCCACCATGCTTTCCTCCAGCCTATCGCCTGACCGTTCGCCGCTGCGCAGGGAAGTGCGGGCAGTCGCCGCCCTGGCCGCGCCAGTCATCATGGTGCAGCTGGGGATGATGTTGATGTCCACGGTCGACACCATGATGCTGGGTCGGGTTTCGGCGCAGGCCCTGGCGTCTGGCGCCCTGGGCGCCGGCGTCTCGTTCGGGCTGGTCACCCTGCCGATGGGCATCCTGATGGCACTCGATCCCTTGGTTGCCCAGGCATGGGGGGCCGGCGATGACCGCGGCGTGGCCACGCACCTCAAGCGTGGACTGGTCAGCGCCCTCGGCTTGTCGATCCTGGTGTCGTTGTGCATGATCGATCTGCGCCCCGTACTCCGGCTGCTCGGCCAGCAGCCCGAGGTCATCGGCCCGGCTGGCCGTTACCTTCAGGCGCTGATTCCCGGCGTCCCCGCGTTCTTGCTCTTCGTCGTCGTCCGGCAGACCCTGCAAGCGATGTCGATCGTTCGCTCCGCGGTGCTCGCGATCGTCATCTCGAACCTGCTCAATGTGGTCGCCAACTACGGCTTGATCTTCGGCCACTTCGGCATGCCGCGCCTCGAGGTCACAGGCTCGGGCCTCGCCACATCGATCTCTCGCTGGAGCATGCTCCTCCTGCTCGTGGCCTTCGAATGGCGTCGCTTCGCCGCCTTGTGGCCGGCGCGAAAGCTGGCAGATCTGCGGCTGCGCGGCTACCGCCAGCTCCTGACCCTCGGCTTCCCGATCGGTGTCCAGGTCTCGCTCGAGATGTGGCTGTTCATGACCGTCGCGCTGATGATGGGTCAGCTCGGCGCCCGCGAGCTGGCTGCCCACCAGATCGCACTCAACCTGGCCGCACTGTCGTTCATGATGCCCTTGGGCATCGCGGGCGCGGCTTCGACGCGGGTCGGCAATGCCATCGGCCGTCGCGACATGCCCGGCGCGCGGCGCGCGGCTTTGGTGTGCCTGGCAGTCGGCGGTGGTGTCATGACGCTCTCGGCGCTGGCCTTTGCCCTCGCCCCGAGCCAGCTCGCAAGGCTCTACACGGACACCGCGGACGTTGCGGCACTGGCGGCCGTCTTGCTCCCGGTGGCGGCCTTGTTTCAGGTCTTCGACGGCATTCAGGTGGTGGGCGCCGGCGTTCTACGTGGCGCTGGCGACACACGGATTCCCGCCGTCATCGCCCTGGTCGGCTACTGGTTCTTGGGCCTTCCCTTGGCCTATTACGTCGCCTTTGGGCTCGGCCGCGGCCCCCAAGGCCTGTGGTGGGGGCTGACCGCGGGTTTGATGAGCGTTGCCGTACTCTTCCTGATTCGCATCGTGCGTACGTTCCGACGCGACATCGCCGCCATCGTCGTGATCGAAGACTGACGGGCGGGACAGACTCCGACCGACCCCGCGACCGCGCGCGCCATCAGCTCGCCCGGGAACGCGCACATAGTACGCTTGGCACGGGCGCGTCTGGTCGGCCGTGGCGTCGGCTGGACATCTCCACCACCAACCTGTGAGAACCATCGATGCGCAAGCTCGCCGCGCTTCTGCTACTGGCCTTCTTCTTCATGAACTGCGGCTTCCTGGCCGTCAACTATCGGCGCGATCTGCCCGCTGAGGTCCTGGAAGCCGAGTACGCTGATACAGCCTCGCAGTTCCTGGAGATCGATGGCGCCCGCCTTCACCTCAAGGACGAAGGGCCACGAGACGGCGAGCCGCTTCTCTTGCTCCATGGCACGGGCGCGTCCTTGCATACGTGGAACGGCTGGGTCGAAGCGCTCGGCAGCTCGTTTCGGATCATCCGCTTCGATCTGCCAGGCTTCGGTCTCACCGGTCCCAACCAGGATCGTGATTACCGCATCACGCGCTACGTCCAGACCACGAAAGCCCTCCTCGACCATCTGGGCATTTCGAGCGCCGACGTGGCCGGTAACTCGCTCGGCGGCCATGTCGCCTGGCGACTGGCCCTCGACCACCCGACGCGCGTGCGCCGCCTGGTGTTGATCGATTCCGCGGGCTATGCCTCGATCGACGGCCGGCCGGTCAATGTGCTCGATGCGGGGAAGGTACCCTTCACCCGGTCGATCCTGCGCCGCGTAACACCCAAGTCCATGATTGCCCAGGGTCTTCGCGACGTTTACGTCGACGACAGCAAGGTGACACCGCCGCTCATCGAGCGCCACTATCGAATGCTCCTGCGGCAGGGCAATCGAGATGCCATGATCGACCGCCTCAACGCGACCTGGGAGGACCGGGAAGCCGATCTACCCAACGTGAGCCAGCCGACGCTGATCCAGTGGGGCGCCCAGGATACGTGGATCCCGGTGGCCGTGGCCGCGCGCTTCGAGCAGAGCCTTCCGAACGCTCGCCTGATCATCTATGACAACGGTGGCCACGTGCCGATGGAAGAGTTGCCCGAGGTCACGTCTCGGGACGCCCGTGCCTTTCTCCTCGAAGCGCCGCCACCGGTTTCCACGGAAGGCGATTGATCGCCTGCACCTTCCCGCAGCGGCTCCCCCAGGCCCGGGACACGGCCCCAGAGCCATAGATACACCCTTCAAAGACTCGAACCATCCCCATCGAGTGATCACGGCTCTGAGCATCGGCTAGGGATCCGGGACTCGCAGCCCAGCCACTGGGCCCGATCCACCGACGGGAAGCCTCAACGCCAAGATCGGCTGTAACAAAACACCGCGTCCTGGGACCTGTGTAGGGGAAGCACGTACACGGCAGTTCCGTGGCCGGCTGGCCGCGGCTCGCACGATCTACCAGGAGGCCATGATGACGCTCGTCCTCTCCCGACCCCCAACGCTCCTCTCATCATCCGATCAGTCGCTCGAGCGGGACGCGCACTACGAACGCCTTTTCTGGCTGGCCACGATGGCCGATGGCGACTCCACGGCGCTTGCACGACACGTGCTCGATAGGGTCCGCCCCGAGGCTGAGCTGGTCGAGGGTGACCCGTACTTGCTCGACATGGAGTCGGGAGATCGTCGTCGCGTCGAGATCTACTTCTCGACGCTCGCCAGCCGCCGATTGGCTCGAAAATCGCTCGACCAGCGGCGCTACGCTCGCACGATCGGCCATCCCGTGGACGCGCCGCGTGAAGCCTTCGAAGCCAACGGCGAATACGAAATCGCTGCCGCCTTCGCGGCGCTCGTCCACGACAAGCTTGCGGGCTCCGCATCAACCGAGCTGCTCGCCCAGCAGTGCCGCGTGCTTCGCTTCTCCGTTGCCAGGCTGCTGGCCATCGTCTCTCCAGAGGTCATGCAGATCTGCCGTCGCCTTGCCACCAAGACCCTCGAAGAGCTGGCGAGAGATCATCCCGACGGAGCCCTCGGGGATTTGATTCGCACCTGGCTGGCGACCACGTCCCGGCCCGTTTCGATCGACATTCCGATCGACGAGCCGGCCGCGCCGCACCGACGCCGCACCACCGCACGGACGCCCGGCCGCGACGAGCCGCGACACGAGGACGTTCGCTTCGAAGATCCGCCGTTCGGCGCGCTACCCGCTGCAGCTCAGAGCTTCTTGTAGCGAAAACAGCCGACCACGTGGTCGTTGACCATGCCAGCGGCCTGCATGAAGGCATAGCAGGTCGTTGGCCCCATGAATCGAAAGCCTCGACGCCGAAGGTCTTTCGACATCGCCTCGGAGGTCGGCGTCGTGGCAGGGACCTGGTCGAGGTCCTGCCATGCGTTGCGGATCGGCGCACCGTCTACAAACTCCCAGATGTAGCGATCGAAGGAACCGAACGCTTCCTGAACCGCGAGTAGCGCGCGCGCATTGTTGACCACGCTCGCGACCTTGCCGCGATGCCGAACGATGCTCGGATCGGTGATCAGGGCATCGATCTTGGCGTCGTCGTAGCGCGCCACACGCACGGGATCGAAGCCCTCGAAGACCCGCCGGTATCCCTCGCGCTTCCGCAAGATCGTGATCCAGGAAAGGCCGGCCTGCGCGCCTTCGAGCGAAAGCAGCTCGAAGAGAAGATGATCATCGTGCACGGGCACGCCCCATTCTTCGTCATGGTAGGCCACGTAGAGTGGGTCCTCTCCGCACCAGGAGCAGCGATTCGTCGTCATGGGCAAGCCTCCATCATGCGTGGATTCTCCTCTCGGTCAATGGGTCCGCCAATCCTTCGGGGTCATCGCGGCGCCGGATGACCGCGGACTGCGCGATCACGGTGGTGGCTCCCGTAGAATCGCGGTCGATGACCAGCCTACCCGCGAATCCGCCTCTCGAAGCCGCCCTTTTCGACAATCCGGACGAAGTCCTGTGGCTGATGCACTGCTCGGAAGGTCCGGTGCCTCGGGCGGCAGCGGACGCCGTCGTCGACTTCTTGCCGCGCGAGACACACCCGTGGAAGCTTCGCTGGCGCGAGGACTTCCAGGCCATCCCGGAGCGCACCCGCGAGGCGGCCGCGCGGGTGATCGGCGCGGACCCATACGACATTACGCTGACGCCGACGACATCATCGGGCCTGGTAACCATTGCCCAGACGTTTCCGTGGCACCATCGCGGCGCGGTCGGTGGCGGCGAGATCGTGCTGCCACGAGGCGAGTTTCCGTCCAATGTCTGGCCGTGGAAAGCACTCGCCGCGCGCGGCGTCAACCTGCGTGAGGTCCCGCTCTGGGACGGGCACGAAGACGGCACCTCGGCGTGGCAGTCCGCGCCACCCCGGGCGGACATCGATCCCGAAGAGCGGCTGCTCGCCGCCTTGGGACCGCATACCCAGGTGCTTGCCGTGAGCTGGGTCCGCTTCCAAGACGGCATCGTGCTCGATCTCGAGCGGCTTGCCCGGGGATGCGCCGAAAAGCGAGTGGCACTGGTGGTCGACGGCATTCAGGGCGCTGGCACCCGTGTGCCGCAGCTCGACGGCGTATCGGCCTTCGCCACCGGCGGCCACAAAGGGCTGCTCGCACCCCAAGGGCTCGGCATTCTGTGGACCGATCGGACATTCCGCCGCGAGATCGTTCCCGGTGGCTCGTGGCTCTCGGTCGAACAGGCCATGGACTTCAGCCGCCCCTCGACCGATACCGACCGCGACTGGGCTACGGACGGCACCCGTCTCGAGCAAGGCATGCCGAACCTCGTCTCGGCCGTCGCATTCCACCAGAGCCTCGACATGCTCGCCCGAGCGGGCGTCGAGGCGATCCAGCGCCATATCGCCTCGCTGGCGTCGGCCTTGATCGACGGTCTCGAGACCCTCGACGGTTGGCGCTCGGAAGCCTTGCGGCTTCGAGAGCTGCACGACGCAGGGCGCCTCGGCTCGATCATCGCACTGCACCATGGTGATCGTGGCCCGAAAGGCATGGATCGATTGCTGAGCCAGGCCATGGGGCAGAAGATCTACCCCTCCGTACGCGAGGGCTACCTCCGTATCGCGTTTCACGGCTGGCACACGAAGCGAGACGTCGAGCGGGTTCTCCACTTCCTGCGTGCCAGCGCAGCCGCCGACATCGCATAGTCGACCATCGGCCGCGTGCACATCCTGGCCCGCGGCCTCACGCCGGCACCCCTGATCGAAAACGGTCGTGTTCAGCGCCAGAGAACCTGCAGTCGCCGCACGCGCGGCACGGCGTCGCGCCTCAGCCAGTAGCAATCGTGCTCGTTGGCTTCTTGCGGCTGCAGGGAGGCCTCATGAATGGGCGAAGAATCGCGCCGTGGTTGGCACTTGTCGCAGCACTCTGCGCGGTGATCCTGGGCCAAGGACTACTCCCCACCCGAGCGGACGGAATGTCGTGCACCTCGTGTAGCGGCCCGCTGCGGAACGCGTCGGGCGCTGGCACGGGCGCGACCTGCACACAGGCCTTGAGCGCAGCGCTGGCGGATGCGATCGGCAACGCCGCTGGCAGCCCGAGCGGTTGCATCCCCTGTTCGATCACCCAGACCAGCACGCTCTGCTCCGACGCCATCAACTGGCCGAGCCTGACGCGTTCGGCCACCACTTCGATCACCTACCGATGTGAATCGTGCTCGGGCGGCGGGCCACCGATGTAGGCCGAGATTCACGAACAGTGATCGAAAGTGTCGCCGTTCGACGCCAAAGAACTCGGAATCGCGCCCCGTGGCCAGACGAAGCACTCGCTCCGCCACATGCAATGCCCCGGGGTGCTCGACGAAAGCACTTCATCAAGGAGAAACGAATGAACGGATCGAAATTCACCCGCTGGCTGGCCATCGCAGCAGCGTGTGCCGTAATCGGAATCGGCGTGGCCCTGCTGCCCGCACCCGCGGACGGTAGCCCTTGTGGAACCTGCAGCTCGACGGTCCACAGTGCCACCGGATCGGGCCAAGGCGCGAGCTGCGCGGAGGCTGGGATCGCAGCGCGCAACAATGCGATTCAAAACGCCGCAAGCAGCAATCCAAGCTGCATTCCGTGCGCCATGAACGTCGTCTCGACCTCGTGCGTGGCGTCTTCCTGGACCGGCACACCGCCCGCCAACCCCTATTCCTCGAGCACGTCGATCACCTACCGATGCGATGTCTGCTCGGGTGGTCCCTCGATGTGAACGAGCCACTCCCGGCGGACCTCGCGACCACGGGCGCTCCGCCGGGCCCGAAGCTAGCTCGCCGTGAGCTCCCCGTAGAGCCAGGCGCGAGCGCTGGCCCAGCGGCGGACCACGGTGGCCTCACCGATCTCGAGGACCGCTGCCGTTTCTTTGATCGACAGGCCGGCAAAGAAGCGCAGCTCGACGATTCGCCCCTGTTCGGGATCGAGATCGAAGAGCCGGCCGAGCGCTTCGTCGAGGTCGAGCAGATCGAGATCCGGCTCGGCCGAGGCAAGGGAGGCGGTGAGGGTTATCGCGCGCGCGCCACCGCCTCGCTTCTCGGCCGCCCGCTGACGTGCGTGCTCGACCAAGATGCGACGCATGGTCCGCGAAGCGAAGGCGAAAAAGTGCGCACGCCCTTCCCACCCCACCTTTCGGCGATCGACCAATCGCAGGTAGACCTCGTTGACCAGGCCCGTCGGGCTGAGCGTGTGGTTGCGGCGCTCGGACGCGAACAGGCGACTGGCCCGACGACGCAGCTCAGCGGAGACGAGCGGCATCAGCTCATCGAGCGCGAGCTTGCTGTCACGGTTCCAGCCACTCAGGATGGTGGTGATGTCGCGCGGAGAATCGTTCGGCGTGATCGTCATCAGCCCCAAGCCTATCGCCTCTCGGGGCGTTGCCTTCAAGTCGGCCATGCGCGCGCTACCGATCGCACAACGCCTGGGCGCGGCTCATCGTTGCTCGGCGTCCGAATCGCTAGAGGGCTGCTCTGCCGCAACGCGCGCTTCACGCAGGGCGCGCAGAGCTTCGACAATCTGGACCGTGCCGGCTGCCTCGGCGCCGCGCGCGGCGGTCAGCGCATCCCGCGCGTCCACGAGCACCGCTTCGGCATCCGCGAAACGGCCCTGTGCCTGGAGACTACGCGCGAGAATTCGCCGCGCCGAGGTGGCCCAGGGATTGTCGGCAGGCAGCAGCTCGGTGAAGCGCGCCAGCCCTTGTCGACTCAGCGTCTCGGCTCGCACCGAATCGCCTCGCTTCTCCTTCAGCGACGCAAGGCTGGTGCGGGTCATGGCCACGTTGAGGTGGTCCTCGCCGAGGCTCGTCGTCATCACCGCCAGCGCTTCCTCGTACCGTTGCTCAGCGGCTTCGAGGTGCCCGAGCTTCTGCTCGAGGGCGGCCAGATTGTGGAGCGGTCCGGCCAGATCGGGATGCGTGGGGCCGAGCGTTGCCCGACCGATCGCCAGGGCTCGCCGATAGCGCGTGCCCGCTTGCTCCAGGGCCCCCTCGGCGTGATCGATCTCGGCCAGATTGTTGAGCACGGCAGCAACCTGCGGATGCTGCTCGCCCAACTGCTCGATGCTCCAGCGAAGCGCCTTCTCGAAAGCGACGCGCGCCTCGTCGTTGCGGCCTTGCGTGCGCAGCATGCGGGCCAGGTTGTTGAGCGTGGCCGCCGCATCCGGGTGACCTTCGCCGAGCAGCGCGACCCGCGATTCGAGCGCCTGCCGGTAGCGCCGCTCGGCGGTTGCATCGTCGCCGCGCGCGGCCGCCAGATCCGCCTGATTGTGGAGCATGCCTGCGAGCGTCGGATGGTCACCTCGGTAGGCCGCGCGGCCGAGGGAAAGCGCGCGCTCGAATGCCGCTTCGGCTTTGTCGAAGTGCCCTGTGGCGGTGTACAGCAAGCCGAGGTTTCCGAGGGTCGTCGCCAGATGAGGGTGCGGATCGTCGTAGAGCGACGCTTGGGCCGCTTCGGCAGCCTCCAACTGCTCCTGGGCTTCCGCGTAGACCCCTCGCCGAGTCAGGACGAGGCCGAGGTTGTTGCGCGCCAGCGCCACCTCCGGCGAGCCGGTGCCGCGATGCTCGACCCACAGGTCCATGGACTCCCGAAACATCGCTTCCGCACGTGCGAACGCCGCGCGCTCGCTCTCGAGCATGGCGAATCGGTCGAGCACCGCTGCCAGCGTCGGCCCGTGTCCTTCGGCCCGCGACAGGGCCAGCGCTTCGCGGAAGCACACCGAGGAAGCGCCGTGATCGCCCATTCGCTCCAACCCTCGCCCCCAACGAGCCAAGGCAAGCGCGAGCAGTCGACGGTCGATCGGAACCTGCCTCCGCAGCAGCCCCACTGCCTCCTCGACCGCTGTGAGCCCCTGCTGATAACGACCGGCGAGCGAGTGGAGCTTGGCGAGGGCAAGCAGGCCCTTGGCACGCGCCCCGGCTTCGGCATCGACCCGTGGCGCTGCCGGAAGCATCTCGATCGACAGCGAGAGCAGTGGCTCCGCTTCTTCGAGGAGCCCGAGGTTCATGTAGGAGCGCCCCATCGTGAGCAACAGGTCCGCACGCTCGCCCGGCTCGGTCGCCAGACTGGTCTCGATCTGTCGAACACCGCGATCGAGCAGATCACGGGCCGTGACCTGCTCACCCTGCGACCGCGTCGGATCCGGCATCGCGAATACGTTGACGATGAAGCCCGACACGGACTCAGCGCGATTGCGCTGCTTCACGAGCTGTTCTTGCTTGCGCAACAGTGCCTGACGCTGGAAGGCGAGGGTCAACAGCAGGCCCGACATGGCGAGAAAGATCGTCACGCCCAGAGCGGTCGCCAATCGGTGCCGGCGAACGAACTTGGCGCATCGGTAGGCGAGCGTGTCGCGGCGGGCCGAGACCGGCCGACCCGCGAGCTGATTCTCGATGTCCAGTACCAGCCGGTCGACCGACGCATAGCGCTCCTCCGGCTCCTTGCGCAGCGCCTGCAACACGATGGCGTCGAGGTCTCCTTGGAGCTGGCGCCGCAGGCGGCGGGGATCGCCCGGCACCCCGACCGCCGGCGCGCGCGCGTCTCCGCTTTGCGGCATCATGGCAACGCTCGACGGTCGCGGCGGCTCGGCCTGGCAAACCGCCCGCACCACATCCTCCAGGCGGTGACGCTCGAGACGATACGGGCCGCGGCCGGCAAGCAGCTCATAGAGAACCACGCCGAGCGAATAGACATCCGAGACGACGCTCAGCGGCTCACCGTTGACCTGCTCCGGGCTGGCATACTCCGGCGTCATCAACATCTGCCCGAGCTCGGTCGGCGCACCGACTGCGGCGACCGGCGCCCCGTCGAGAAGCTTGGCAATGCCGAAGTCCAAGAGCTTCGGCTCGCCCTGATAGTCGACCAAGATATTGGACGGCTTGAGATCCCGGTGCACCACCAACTGACGGTGGGCATAGCCCACGGCGCCCGCGACCTTGACGAACAGCTCCAGGCGTGCGCGAACACCGAGATCTTGATCGTTGCAGTAGGTGTCGATCGGCGTTCCGTCGACGTACTCCATCACCAAGTAGGGGCGCCCATCGGCGGCGGTACCACCGTCGAGAAGCTTGGCAATGTTCGGATGCTCGAGATCGGCGAGGATCTGACGTTCGGTGCGGAAGCGCTCGGCGAGCGCACCCTGGACACCGCCTGCGCGCAAAAGCTTGATCGCAACACGCTTGCGATAGGACTCGTCCGATCGTTCGGCAAGAAAGACGACACCCATCCCACCTTGGCCCAGAACCCGGTTCAAGCGGTAGGTACCGAGTGTGGTGCCAACCAGCAAAGACTCGTCTGGGCTCAGGGGTGCTCCGGTCGCGCCGAGAACAGGCTCGCGAACGATCGCCGGAGAAGAAATGAATCCCTGCGCCTCGTCGTGACAGCGAAAGAGCTCGCGAATCCGCGCATACAGCGCTTCCGCGTCTCGCACAGCAACGTCGCCCTGTGCAGCGTCCATCGCACAGCGATCACGAATGAACGATTCACGTTTTTCGATCGACAGGTCGAGCCCATCCTCGAAGATCTGCCGCGCGCGGCGCCAGCTCCGGCGCGTTATCGGTTGTGGCATGAAAATAACCTAGGGCGGAGTGATCGAAGCGCTCCGCGTTTCTGGCCATCATCCGGCTCGAGATCGGCGGCCAGCAGGGTCCGATTAGGCTTCATTGCTAGTGTACACTGCTCGCCCCGCCACAGCGTTTCAGCCACGGCCATGCCCGTCGATGGAGCATGTTCTGTGTTACCCACATCAGGACACTCCGAGGCGATCAGCGACTTCACTCGGCCCATCTGTCGAACTTCAATCCATCGATCACCTGTGTCGGAGACCCTCAACAATCTGATCCAAGAAGGAACGCAATGATGAAAGTAGACCTTTTCATTTCTTTGATGATTCCCGCCTTGTTGCTCGCCGCGAGCACACCAGCGCGCGTGCTCGCAGTGGTACAAGCATACGATGACGTCGTCTTGGTCTATCCCGGACAAGAAGGCAAAGCTATCTCCTTCCATTCACTCGAGCGATACGACGCAGGGCATCCCTCCGGCCTTCGGTCATTTACCAATCCACGGTATGGAAGTCTCCATGCCCAGCTCAATGGACTCATCTACACACCGACGGAAGCATTCTGGACCATCGGCTTCGACCAGTTCACCTATTCGACTGAGCTATGTGAGACGCCGAATGACAGCTGCATCATTTCGACGGCAATGGTTTTTCTCCAAGCGCATGACGCGCTCAGTGTGGTCCATCAAAGCGACCTCGAATCTGGTTCCCTCGGGAGTGCGCTCGAAGCCGTGGCACCCGTTGGACATGCTTCGACCACCGAAGCGGCGGGGCTGGTCGGAACCCGCGGGCTGGCCCTCACGATCCCATTCATCACAGATGCCTACGTGCAGCCCTACAGCAGCGGTATTCCCTCGACAGGAGACGAGTCTCAGCAGGGCTCGGGGGCACAGGTGACCTTTCATCTTCCCGACCCGCCTCCGGCGCATCCCGGTGACCTACCCGGCCTTCCGGATGGCGAGTTTGTGTTGCTCTCCGCCGGACCGCTCGGCAACCCTGTGGCCGAAGTGACACTCCAGGTCCAGGACTCGGTCCAGACGTTGATGCTGACATCACCCTACGCCAGCACAGGAGACCGGGCCGAGGTCAGCATCGGGCTCACCGCGCTTCCGCATCAGCTGCGGGCCATCTGGTGGCCGGAGAACGCATCGCGAGACGCCGGTGCATCGCTCTGGCTCGACGACGAGCTGGTCGGCAGCCTCACATTCGATCTCGCTGTTGCGGCAGTCGGCAATCAAGCGCGGCTGGGCCTACTCTCTCCAACCAATGCGTCTGGCGGCACGCTCCACCTCGACGAGATTGAGATCGGCTCGACGTTCGGCGTGGCGCGCCGGCAGATCCTCTTCCAGAACAGTTTCGAACCGGGCTCGAGTCTCGCGCCGCTGGGACAGGAATCCCCAATCTGGCTGGCGCCCGGCGCCGCCCAGGCAGCGATCAGCGGCCAAGGCGGCCTGCAAGTCGTCCTTGCGGGTCACGAAACGGGTGGATTCGTCACCGCCGCATTGAACGCGCTGGATCAGGTGGGTGTCGGCTTCGACCTCGATCCGAAAGCTGTGGGCATCAGCGCTCCTGGACGGATTCTCTTGCTCGAAGTTGGTGACAGCTCCGCAGGCTCGATCGTGCGGGTCAGCCTGGCACGTTCGGGCACAGGCTACGCCCTTCGGACGATCGTACGCCAAGACGATGGTACCTGGGTCACTCGACCGGATGTACCGATCACAGACGCCGTGCATGGCATCGACCTCGAATGGCGTTCAGCCCAGAGCAGCCGCACGCAAGACGGATCGCTGCGACTGTGGGTCGATGGCCAGCTGGTGACCGAAGCGAGCGCCCTGTCCAACGCCGGCCATCGCACCAGCCTCGTTCGCCTGGGCGGCAAGGCGCTCTTCGCGAGTGCCTTCGGCACACTCGCCTACGACAACATCGTGATCCGGCACTGATCACACCGTCCGCGAGCTCGCACGGAGTCGTCGCTACGAGGAGCTGGTGGCACCCATCAGCTCCTCGAGCTGAAACTGATGCCGCTGCGGATGCATCACCGCGTGCTCGAGCATGGCGTCAATGCCGTAGGTCACGCCCCATCGAGACGGACGCTCGACCGCGTCGGCGCGCGCCTCGGTGACCGTGGCGAGCGGCTGACGCCAGCCATCGATCACGGCTTCGAGGTGGTGATCCGCCTGCTCGGCAAGGATTTCGAGCGGAGGAGGCGCTGGAAAGCCAGGATCCGGCAAGTCGAGGGACTCACACATCCATTCCATGTAGCTCGCAGCAGCCCACAGCACGTGCCCAAGCAGGCGATCGAGCGATTGGTAGGCCGGATCGTCGGTCTTCGGAAGCGTCAGTCCTCGAGCACGGGCCCGCTGCCAGCAGGCCACGAAGCTTCGCAGGCTGCGCTCGTGCAGCAGGACCATGGCACGCGCGCCGCGATACCGGTAGTCCCCAAGCTCGGTAGACACGTCACGAACCCGCGTCGATCAGTGTCGGCTGACAGGTGATCTCGGAACGGACCGAGTTGGCAATAAAACATTTTTCGTGCGCCGCGTGATGCATGGCCGCATACTCATCCTCGGTCGGCGAACGGCCCGCGAAGGTCACGGCAGGCGATAGTACGACCCGCGTTACCGCAATCTTGCCTGCATCGTTCTTGCCCATCCGGCCGAAGGCCTTGTCTTCGTACCGGTCGACGACCAAGCTCTTTTCGGCTGCAAGGGCCAAGAACCACAGCATGTGGCAGCTCGAGATCGATGCGACGAATGCCTCTTCGGGATCGACTGCCGAGGCATCAGAGTACGGCTCCGGTACGACGTGGGGGGAAGAAGACGCCGCGACTTCGGCGCCGCCATCGAACGACCACGCGTGCAGTCGCTTGTAGCGGTTATCGACGAACGCTTGCTCGTTCCGACACCAGGAAACCGTTGCCCAGTACTTTGCCACCAGGACCCCTCCTGAGGGTGGTTGTCATCAATAGGCTGCCAGCGCGCGGGCGGCCGCGAGGATGTCATCCTCTGAAATGAGAAAGGCACGCTCGAGCGAGGGCGAATAGGGAACGGGCGTGTCCAGCGCCCCCAATACGCCAACCGGCGCGTCGAGAAATGAGAATGCACGTTGCTGGACAATGGCCGCCAGGCTCTCGCCGACCGATCCGCGTTGCGCATCCTCGTGGACGATCAGCATTTTGCCGCACTGACGGGCCACGGCGATCAGGGCCGCCTCGTCGAGCGGCGCCAGGCAGCGCAGGTCGAGCACCGAGCACGCGACGCCGTCCTCCGTCTTCAGGCGCTCGGCGGCGCGCAAAGCGATGTGGACGTAGGCCCCATAGCTGACGATCGCGAGGTCGTCCCCGGCGCGTCGCAGGGCAGCCTGGCCCAGCTGCAGAGGCGCCGGAGGACCTTCGTCCAGTTTCTGCTTGATGCGCGGATCGCGGTAGAGCGCGATGTGCTCGTAGAACAAGACGGGGTCCGGGTCCGCGACCGCCGCAGCGAACAAGGCACGGGCGTCCTCCGGGGTCGATGGCACGACGATCTTGAGTCCCGGAGTGCGGTAGAACCAGGCCTCGGTGCATTGCGAGTGGAACGGACCCGCGTTGCGCAGGCCACCCCAAGGCAAGCGCACGACGATCGGCACCTGGCCACCCCATCGATAGCGAATCTTGGCGGCGTTGTTGACGAGCTGATTCATCCCCGACGCGACGAAGTCATTGAATTGCACTTCGACGATCGGCCGCATGCCTTCCAATGCCGCACCCACCGCAATGCCGAGAATCGCGTTTTCGGCAAGCGGCGCGTTGTGAATGCGGTTGCCGTGCGCTTCGAGCAGGGGATGGAGCAAGCGGAACGGATTGCCGTAACGCCCACCCACGTCTTGTCCGAAGACAAAGGTACGCGGATCACCAGCGAGCGCGTCGCCGATGCCGCGGGCAATTGCGGCGAGAAACGTTTCGCCATCGCCGACGAAGGGCGAGGCCGGCGTGACCGCTGGTAGGTCGCCCGATCCGGGATCCGCCGCTACGTGCGCCGGTGGGGCGTCGGCGAGAGGTGGAGGTCGAATGACGGATCTCTCCGCCCAGACGCCCTCACCGAGGGTCTCCGGCCCCGGCCAGGGATCCTGGCAGACCGCCTGGGCCTCCCGCTCGACCAGCGCCTCGGCGTCGCTTCGCCAGCGCCCGAGATCCTCTTCGAGGACGAGACCTTCGTCGAGCAGCCGCTGGGAATAGCAGCGGATCGGGTCTCGCGCTGCCCAGTGCTGCCACGCATCGTGGTCGACGTAGCCTTCGGCAGCGGGTGTAGGGTAGTCCCACCCGAGTGCTGGCTCCAAGCCCAGGTAGAGCGCGTCGTCGTGGTGGGCATGCCCACACATGCGCATCGACACGAGCTCGATCAAGGTCGGCCCGAAACCCGCTCGCGCCCGCTCCGCCGCCCAGGTGAAGGCCGCCAAGACTTCATCGGGATCGGTGCCATCGATGGTGACGCCACTGATGCCATAGCCGACGGCCTTGTCGGCAAAGCAGCGGACGGCGGATTGTTCGCGGACCGGTGTCGACAGTGCGGTCTGGTTGTTCTCGATGGCGAAGACAGCCGGGAGCTTGCGCGCGGCGCAGGCGTTGATCGCTTCGTGCCATTCGCCGAGAGAAGATCCACCCTCACCGATCAAGGCAACGGCGACGCGCCCGGCCCCTTCTTCGGCCATGGCGAAGGCCACGCCTGCGATCGTCGCCGGTGCGATGGCCAGCGGCGCGGCAGCCGGCAGCACGCCGCGGTCCGGACGTCCCCAGTGGAAGTCGCGCCCGTGAGTGGGCGGTCCAGCCTTGCCAGCCTGTGCGCGCAAAACGCGGCGAACCATGTCGGGCTCGGGGCACATGGAGAGGGCAGCGCCGAGATCGCGAATCAACGGCGCCACCACATCACCCCGCCAGCCCCGTGGTCCGACGAACGACCGGCCACGGCGCAGGCGCAAGCAGGCCGCGTAGATCGCTTCTTGCCCCAGGGATCGGAAGCCCTTGCCCTGAAACGCCCGACCGTCGAACCGGATCTCCCCCGAGGCGAACTGCTTCTTGAGCCGGTTGTCCAGCGCGCGCGTGACGATCATGCCGTGCAAGGCCTCGCGACGCTCCTCCAGGCTCAGCGAGGCGATGATGGCCTTGCGGCGCAAGAAGCCGTCACAGGCGTCGACGACTTCGTCGACGGCAGCTGCCATGCGCGTGGCGAGTGGGACGCCGGGCGTCGTCTCCAGGTCGAGTGTGTCCGCAAACAGCGGCCCGTCGATCTCGGGTGCCAGCCGCCGACGAAGAACCTGTGCAACCAAGGGTCGCAGTCGCTCGATCGCATCCTCGGTGTGCGGACCGGACGTGCCTTCTGCCGCGGCGAGCGCCACTTCGAGGGCGCGGCGTGCCGGCTCGAGGGCAAAGGGTACCTTCTCGGCGACGAACGCCGTGAAGGCTGCTACGAGCGGGTGAGAAGACCGAGCACGATCGGGATTGGACGCCACCGCCGCAATGGTACTACCGTGTAGGACCATGCGTGACCCCATCTCCCGTGAAGGTTCGCGGATCGACCCTCTCGATTGCCTCCTGCCACGCCCACGATCGGCCCGACGCCGACGAGACCGCTGGTCGTTGGGCCCTTCGGACGGTTCACCGACCGTTCGGCTCGAGATCGAAGCTACCGATGTGGACCATCGCCGCCTGGGCCACCGGGCCCGGCGCATCTTGGCGCGATCAGGCGTACGGGTCGCCGCTGGATCTGCGACTACCTTGCGGCTGACATCTTCGGCATCGGCCCCCTCCGATCCACGCGACCGCCAGGCCTACCGGCTACGCATCGATGGGTCGGGCGCGCGGGCAGAAGCGGTCGACGAAGCCGGCCTGCTTCACGCCCTGGCGACGCTCGGGCAGTGGCTGCGCTTGCACCCTCGATCTGGGCGGGCGCCCGGTGGGGCGCTCGTCCCCCCGGCGGACGGCGAAGGTTGGCGGATACCTGGACTCGAGGTGGAAGATCGGCCGGCTTTCCCGTGCCGGGGTGTTCTGCTCGATGTGAGCCGCGACCAGGTCCCCACATTGGCCACCCTCGAGGGGCTGATCGAGCGGCTCGCCGACTGGAAGATCAACCAGCTTCAGCTCTACATGGAGCACACCTTCGCCTACCAGGGTCACGAGCGTGTCTGGCAAGGGTCGAGCCCGCTGACGCCGACGCAGATTCGACGTCTGGATGCTGCTTGCCAGGCGGTGGGCATCGAGCTGGTGCCCAACCAGAACAGCTTCGGCCATTTTCACCGCTGGCTGATCCACGAACCCTACCGACAGCTCGCCGAATGCCCCGAGGGGATCGAGCATCCGTTCAGCGCGCGCCGGGAGCCGTTCAGTCTTTGTGCGACCGATCCTGGGACGCTGAAGCTGCTGGACGACCTCTATGGGCAGCTCTTGCCCTGCTTCGCAAGCCACAAGCTGAATGTCGGTCTGGACGAGACTTTCGATCTCGGCCAATGCCGAACGGCCGACGTGTGCGAGGAACGCGGCAAGTCTTCGGTCTACCTCGACTTTGTGCGCCAGATTCGCGACCTCGCGGACCGGCACGGGCGACGCATCCAGATGTGGGGCGACATCGTGCTGGAGAAGCCGGAGCGGATCGGCGATCTGCCAGACGATGTGACCGTGCTCGCCTGGGGCTACGAGGCGGACCATCCGTTTGCCGATCAGGCGGAGCGTTTCCGGGCCAGCGGCCACCCCTTCTATCTCTGCCCCGGGACCAGCAGCTGGCTGTCCTTCGCGGGCCGCACCCACAACGCGGTTCACAACCTCGCGAGTGCTGCGCTCGCGGGCGAAGCATCGGAAGCCGAGGGCTATCTGATTTGCGACTGGGGGGACCGCGGCCACCTGCAGCCCTGGGTCGCAAGCTTCCCGGGTCTGGTCGCGGGTGTCGAGTTCAGCTGGAACACGACGCGAGCCCGGGCGCCTGATGCGTTGCCACTCGCCGCGCTGCTCGACCTCCATGCCTTCGATACGGAGCAAAGTGGGTCCGCGGCTGGCCTGGGAGAGGTGGTCTGCTCGCTCGGAAACGCCTACCGCACGACCGGGGCGCGTTCATTCAACGGCTCGCCACTCTTCCATCTCCTGGCAAGCGCCCACGACGACCTCGACCATGATCGCTATGCCGGCATGACCATCGAGACCCTGACGGCGTCCCGCGAGGCGGTCACTGTAGCCGGCGGGGCACTGGCCGACCTCGGACCGGGAGGCGATGCGCTCGCACAGCGCGAAGCGCGGTGGACGGTGGACATCCTCACCCTCGCCTGCGACCTCGGCATGGCGCGGCTCCGCGCTGGCAAGACCGCCGACCTGAGGGCGCTGCCACCGAGCGAACGCCTACCCCTCGCCGCGCGCTTGCGGACCGCCATCGACCAGCGCCGCACCCTCTGGCGCCAGCGCAACCGCCCCGGCGGCCTCCGCAACGCCCTCTCGGAGCTTCGATCCGCGCTGCGTGTTCTCGAGTCGACCGAGGCTTAGCTAGCTCAGCCAGCGTGGCACGCGATTGGCCATGCGCTCGAAGCCGAGATTCTCGAGCAGTGGCTCGAGGCGAGCCCGGTCTGCGCCGGACCAGGCCAGATCATCGAGGGTGACGCCTGCGGGCTTGTCGGACGCGACGGTGGCGAGCTGGCGGGAGAGAAAGGCCTGCTCGCGCTGATCGGCGAGCTTGGCGCCCAGGCTCTTGGCGCCGCGCACGGGAACCGTGGCAACCGAATCGAGATCGGCGTAGAGGGCGTCGAGATCGTCGAAGTGAGCCAGCAGCGACGACGCCGTCTTGGCCCCGACCCCCTTGACGCCCGGAATGTTGTCGACGGCGTCGCCCGCCAGTCCCAGGTAGTCGACGATCTGCGTGGGACGCACACCAAACTTCTCGACGACCTTCTCCTCGTCGTAGCGGATGTCGCGCGCGTAGTCCCAGAGACTGACGCGGCCGTCGACCAGCTGAGCGAGATCCTTGTCAGAGCTGACGATGACCGCATCGGTCGACGCCTCGGGGAGGCCGCGGAGCACACCGGCGATCAGATCGTCGGCCTCATAGCGGTCGTCGATGTAGGTTGCGATTCCGAGCGCCCGAACAAAGGCCTCACACGCATGAAGCTGCTTTTCGAGCTCCTGCGGCGGCAGCTCCCGCTGGGCCTTGTAGGGAGGATAGACCTCGTTGCGGAAGCTGGTATTCAGGCTGCGATCGAAGGCCATGGCCACATGGGTGAGCTCCGTCTCGGTGAGCATCTTGAGCACGAAGCTCGCGAAGCCATAGACCGCGTTCACCGGCTGCCCGTCCGGTGCCTTCATGCTGCCCTTGATCGAGAAATAGGCGCGGAAGATGTAGGGACTGGCGTCGACCAGATAGACCGTGCTTGGCGTGCTCATGCCGCGAACTCTACCGCGGGTCTGCGTCGAACGACGGCGTGGGCTGGCCCCCTCGACCCACGATCGCGTCGCAGGTAGGCTCCATGCATGCGACACACCGTTCCGCAATCCGCGTCACCGTCGGTCCTGTCCTGGCTGTTCATCGCCCTGCTACTCACCACCCAAGCCTGCACGCACCAGGGCACGCTGCCGGCATGTGGCACCCCGTCCGAGCCAATCTCCGCCATTCAAGGTGCCGGCCCGACGAGTCCGATGGTTGGCGCGTCGGTCGAGGTCGAGGGCGTGGTCGCGGCGTCGTTCGTCGGAAACGACGCCCTCGGGGGCTTGTTTCTCCAGACGCATGAGGACACCGAGACAGGCGAGCCGAGCGCTTCCCGCGGCCTGTTCGTTGCCACCACGGCTACCGACGCGGAAGTCGGCGATCGCGTCCGCGTGACCGGGGTCGTGACCGAGATCGAAGGCATGACCGCCCTGACGGAGGTCTCCACGGTGGCGCGCTGCGGCGCGGCCAACGTCACCAGCCGCCTCTTGCTTGCCGGAGAGGAGGACGACCTGGAAAGGTTCGAAGGGATGCTGATCCATGTGGACGGGCCCCTCGCGGTGGCCGACACGTACGCCCTGGGCCGGAACGGACGCTGGCAGTTCGCGCGCGGCGCGCGACCTTACACGCCCACCAACAGCACCGCGGACCAGGCCGGCAGCCAGGTCGTGCACGCCGAGCCCTCCCGACTCGCGGTCGACGACGGCAGCCGCGCGGAACCGGCACCCGGCGTCCTGCTGCTGCCGGACGGACGCCCTCCGCGCGTCGGCGACGAGGTTTCGTCTCTCGTGGGTGTCGTGGTCGAGGATGAAGCAGGCTACGCCCTGCACCCCACCGAGGCAATCGCCGTCACGCCGGTCAACCTGCGGCAGGACACGCCGCCGGTCGTCAGCGGGTCGCTGCGCGTGGCAGCGTTCAACGTGCTCAACTTCTTTACGACCCTTGGGCAGCGGGGCGCTCGGGACGCCGAGGAGCTCGATCGCCAGGAGCGCAAGATCGTGACGGCGATCCGCGCCCTCGACGCCGAAGTGATCGCACTGATCGAGGTCGAGAACGGCGGCCCCGCGCTCGGCCGCTTGGTGACCAGCCTGAACGAAGGGGCAGAGCGGTCCTATGCCATCGCCGGCGACGCGCTGAAGAAGGTCGGAGAAGACGACATCCGCGTCGCCCTGATCTATCGCGACGACCGGGTGAAGACGGTTGGCGCCATGCAGGTCCTTGGCGACCCGGTTTATCGCGATCGTCCCCCGGTTGCGCAGACCTTCCAGGCCGGCACCGACGCCGACCCAGGCGTTGGCACCTTCAGCGTCATCGCCGCGCACTTCAAGTCGAAGGGCGGATGCCGGGATGCTACGGGTCCGGACCGAGACCAGCGAGATGGCCAGGGCTGCTGGAACGACCTGCGCGTTCGCGAGGCCCGGCGGATGCTCGACCTGGTTGAAGGGATCCAGCGATCGAGCGGTGACGACGATGTTCTCGTGGTCGGCGACCTCAACGCCTACGGCGCCGAAGACCCCATCGTCGCGTTGCGCGAAGGCGGGCTGATCGATCTGACCGAGCGATTCATTGAGCCAGACGAGCGTTACTCATTCGTCTACCGCGGACGGGCGGGCAGCCTGGACTATGCATTCGCCACACCCGCCCTCGCCGCCCGCGCCACCGGTGCCGCGTACTGGCACATCAACGCCGACGAATCACGCGCGGTCGACTACCGCGTCGAGAATCTGGCCGATCTATACCGGCCCGATCCGTTCCGCTCGTCCGATCACGATCCAGTGATCGTCGGCTTCGATTAGCCGCGCACCGCCCGCGGCGTCACAGCGCGATTCGCGACCTCATCCCCGGATGAGAAAGTTCTTCATCATGCCCGTATCTTCGTGCGGCAGGATGTGGCAGTGGAAGACCGATTTCCCGCTCCACTCCCGGAAGCGCATTCGGATCACCACGTCGCTGCTCTTGTTGATCCAGATCGTGTCGTGGATGGTCCCCGGCGGCTGGCGGACACCGCCGATCGAAACCACTTCGAACGAGTTGACATGGATGTGGAAAGGGTGGCCCTCGGTACCGCCGTGACCCGCGTCGGGCACCTTGAGCACCCATTCCTCGACGGCACCGACCTCCGTCACCCACCGCTCACTGACGTCATCCTCGTGGTAGAGCGTGCCATTGATCATGAAGTCGAGACCGACGATGGGGTTCTTCGGCCCTTGGAACTGTCCTGAGAAAACGACCTCGCGCCGCCTGCGGATCTCGGACGGCTTGATCAGCGGATAGTGACGGGTGGGAATGGGCAGCCTCGTGGGCAGCGCCATCTGCTTGACCTGGTCGGTGATCTCGATCTCGGCGATGGTCTTCGCTTCGCTATAGAGAAACTGCTGACTCTGCTGAAGCTGCTGAATGCGGTAGACACCGGGTGTGGCGATGCCCTGGATCAAGAACTCTGCCCGATTGGCCGAAGCCAAGAGCACCTGCTGATCGCCGTAGCACCCATGAACGTTCCGCACTGGAACCGTGCGAACTTCGGGGAAGTTCACACCATCGAGTGCAATGAGATGCATCTCGTGCCCTTCGACGACAATGGGCATCAGGTTGTCCGATGTCGCATTGAGCATGCGGAAGCGCACAACCTCGCCCTGTGCCATCACGAAACGAGGCACCGGCAGTTGCGTGCCGATCGGCTCGATCTGTCGTTTCGGGTTGTGCTCTTCCTTGAAGAAGGGGTGCCCGTTGACCGCGTAGAACCGCCGCTTGTAGTCGCCGGTCGTAAATCCCCCTTGCAAGTCCGGGCGCCAGATCGGTTCCTTCCAGGTACCGGTGCGCACCTTGCTCGCAAAGGTGTCC
>CALFAM010000023.1 GCA_937948815.1 uncultured bacterium | reverse complement strand
GTCGAAGTCCGGATCGGGGGCGTAGGGTTCGTGCGGTGGCACGTAGTGGGCCATCACCAGCGAAGGCTTGCCCTCGAATCCCTTGCTCAGGCGGTCGATCACCATATCGGTGAGCGTCTCAGGGTGCCATCGCTCCCGTTCCCGCTCGCGACCGTGGAAGATGTGCCAGGTCTCGTAATACTCCGAGAAGCCTTGTGCACTACCCGTAGCGTTCGAGTTGTTGGGGTTGCCCGACACGCCGATCGTCTCGTAGCCAAGGGCGTAGAGGCGCTCGGCCAGCGTCTCGACGTCGTCGCGAATGCGCTGGCCGAAGTCGACCACGCCGTGCTGGGTGAAGGTCAGGCCGGCCACGAACGCCGGTGACGCGCAGATGGTGTAGGGACACTCCGACACGATGTTGCGAAACGCCACGCCCTCGTCAGCAAGAGCGTCGATCGTTGGCGTGGTGTCGCGGTCATAGCCATAGGTGCCGACGTGGTCGGTGCGCAGGGCATCGAGGATGACCAGCAGCACGTGAGGCCGTCGTGTACCAGGCTCGGCCGGTACGTCTCCGTTGGCTTCGCTCCGGCCAGTGTCTGCGCCGGCATGTTCCGGGCCCGGCGAGGGGCCCACCGCCCGCGGCGCGCGAAGCTCCAGGCGAGCATCGGGCGGCGGCTGCGTGGCAAAGGCGATGGTGAGCTTGCGGTTGGCGAACGGCGAGAAGTCGAGGCTGACCACGCCATCCTCGGTCACCGAGGCCAGCGTGTGGTGCTCACCGTCAAGGGTGATGGCTCGAACGTTCAGGCGTTCGCCCGGCGTCGTCCAATCGGCCGTGCGGGCTTCGAAGCTCCAGGTCGCGCCGTCCGCGGGTACCTCGTAGGTCAGCAAGAAGGTGCCGGGCTGGGTGAGGTACACGGCGTCGCGGGCGTGGTCGATCTTGTAGGGCGGGCGCGCACGGTTGGCCGGTACGTCGTTGCCGTCGGGTTCGGCTCCGGTCGGCACGAGGCCGATGCGCTGGACACCGAGCGCGAGTGGGCGACGATCGCGCTCGCCGAGGTCGTAGTGGTGCGCGAACGTCAGCTCGACGCGATTCGGGCCGCTGCGCAGCAGCGATGCGGGAATCGGCAAGCGCCTGCGATGCCACCCGCTGTCAGGAACCTCGAAGCTGCCGGCCGGTTGGCCGTTGACCCGAACGTCGACCTGCTGTGCCTTGGCTTCGGGAATCTCCGGCGGTCCGCAGTCGACAACCAGGTCCCGGGCATCGGCCTTCGACAAGTAGAGATCGAGCACCGCGCGGGAGCCGAGCGCAAACACCCCCCATGACTCGGGACGCGACCAGCCTTCGTCGAGGGCCAGCAGCCACGCGGGTGCAAAGAGCCGCTCGCGCGCCTCGCGCAGGCGATTGGTCTCGGGAATATCGAGCCAGCCGTCGGGAAGAAAATCCCCGTCGTCGAAAACCGCCAGCAGGGAGCCTTCCGCGTCCTCGGACGTGGTGGGGGCGCTGTCGCGTGTACAAGCGCTGAGCAGGCCGAGCCCTGCGACCAAGCAGACCACCAGGGGTGCACGGGAAAGGGGCGAAGCCCTTCGTCGCGTGCGCGAAGAGGCAAGATCAACGGTTGTCTTCATCGAAGTGGAGCCAGCTGATTTGTGCGGCCATCGGCCGCGTATCCTCGAGGTAGCCCTGGTAGCGGGCGAAGGACAGTTCGATCTTGCTGATCGGTGGTCGCTCGCCCGCCGGAACGTCGGCGGTCAGCTCGACGAAAGTGTCTGCCGGCGGGTTCCAGGTGCCGACCAATGTTCCGTCGACGCGAAGCGCGATCTGTTGTGGATCGTTGAAGCCCGGAACCTGCACACGCAATGTCGCCCGCAGCGCAGTCGGCGGCAGCATGACCTGCATACTGGCGGTCTCGCCAAGCGCCCAGCGGAAGCGTTCACCGTCGACATGGCGGGCGTTCGACCAGCCGAGTCCAAGATGCCGGATCGCGTTGCCGCGGCCGATCTCGATGCGGTCCGACCGCAGGTCGGTGCCCTCGGGATAGAAGGTGCCGTTGTAGCGCCACGAGCGGGAGTCCCGCACGGGGCCGACGATGTCGAACTGGTGGATGAACGGGAAATACGGATCCTCGCGTGCCACGTCTTCCCAAAAATAGGCGGCAAAGGGCCGGACCCGTGCCTCGCCTTCACCGGGATCAGAGACCGACTCTTCGAGCTCGAATACCGAGGTGCCTGGGAACGTCTCGGGCAGGTCGAGCAGCGACCCGAGGGTCGCGGCGACGTCGGTGATCGCGGTCGGCGCGTGCGAGACGGTCAGAGGGCCCGTCGCGTCGGCTGGTTTGACCAGCAAGAGTGGCATGGCGCGGCCGACCAGCCAGGGCATGGCCGCGGGGCGAGGCGGATCACCAGCGAAAGTGGGCGGCTGGAAGGACGTGCCATGGTCGGCCGCGACGACGATCGACATCGAGTCGTAGAGGCCGAGGGCGCGAAGCCGATCGATCAACCCTTCCAGCATGACCACAGCGCAGCGCGTCTGGTCGATGTAGGCGCTGCGCTGCTCGGGCTGGACACCGATCCACGCACACCTCTCGTCGACCACAACCGGCAAGTGAGGAATGCCGACGTGAATGATCTTGAATACGGGCGCATCGCGGCCGACGCTCATGGTGTCGACGAAATGCTCGAGGAAGTCCTTGCCGTTGGAGGATTGGTGGACGTTTCGGGCGAGCTTGGAACCGCCCTGCAGGCGCCACTGCTGGTGGTTGAAGATCCAAGGCTTGAGGCGGTGGGGGAGGTGGCGAAACAGCGACACGTCGAGCAATCGGGCGAGCTCGTGGCCGCGCACCTCGTCTTCGGAAGCGAACGGTCGAGGAAGACGGTAGCTATAAGCGAGGGGGCCGCGAATCAGGCGCCGGACCATCGACACCATGTCGACTTCCCATCCGGCTCGGTCGAGTGCGGGAATGATCGACCGCTTCTTGAGGGTCTGCGGGTAAAAAGTCGAGAGCGGCTCGTCGTTGCCGTAGCGCCGGCCGGACAGCAGCGCGGGGATGCTCGGCCGGGTGTTGGGGAAGGCGCCGACGTGCTCGTAGAAAAACGTGAATCCCTCGAGCTTCTGCCGCAGCCGGGCGGCATCCGCCTCGATCGCCTGAAGGCGGTCGGCACGAGCAGGTCCGCTCGTCTCCCCGCTTGCGCGCTCGGCCGCCAGCTGTTGGTCGAGAATCGTAGCGGCGCTGCGCTCGGCCAAGACCAGATCTGCGAACGCATCGGATTGAAACGCATCGAGTACCAACAGCAAGCCGTTTTGCTGGCTGGAGAACGCGAAGATCTCGGGCGGGGCCTCGACATCTTCGGCCGTTTCACTGCGATCGGCCGGCGCGGGTGTACCGGCCATACCGGTCAGCCCGACCCCCTGGACCGCCAGCAGAGCGGCGGCGGCAAAGCCAGCGACCGGTGCCAGGCTGCGCCGTGCCAGCAGGGCGATGGCGGGAATCAGCAGCCAGAACGCAACCTCCATCGGCGTACGCCAGGCTTCGATCGACCAGTCGATGGCGCGTCCGTCGAAAACGCCGTAGTCGCCGACCAGTACGCTGCCCTGCAACCACAGCACGACACCGCCTGCGAGAAGCAGCACGCGATACGAATCGAGCCAGCTGGCGGGTAGCAGCAGCCCGATGCCGATCAGCAGCCCCCAAGCGACTGCGATCAAGCCGAGGAGCTGCGGACCGAACGCCATCAGACCGAAGCTCATCTCGCTTCGATTGCCGAGGAATAGGGTCAGTGGACCAACGGCAAAGACCGCCGCGGGGATCAGCAGCGTGGGCAGCAGCAGCGCGCCCATCCGCTCCATGGGTCGGCGAGGGGTGTTCGCTGTGCGGTTGACCGGCGGGCGGTGGGCGTCGGAAGCCATCATGCTGCGTGACCCTGCCATTCGGCTCGGGCCAAGTCAAGACGGTCCAAGTCAAGACGCGAGGAACGTCGTTGCGCCCGTGCGGACGCGCTGGCACGAGTCGAGCCGACCAGCCCGTAATCGGCCTCGTAACAGCTGACTGAGATGATGACTCTGGTAACGGCGGACCTGGAGAGGCACCGCACGTACCCGGTCGAGAACTTCGCTGCCGCCCCCCGTCCACGCTAGACTGATCCGGCTACGCAGCGAGGGATCCGTGTCAAAGACCGTTCGACTCGACAAATGGCTGTACGTGGCCAGGGTGTACAAGACCCGTAGCCTGGCCAAACGTGCCTGTGATTTGGGCCGCGTGCGCGTGGATGGCGTGCCGGCGAAGCCACATCGTGTGCTCGCTGTCGGCGACAAAGTCGAAGCCAAAGTCGGCGACTGGCAGCGAGTTCTGGTCGTGCAAGAATTGCGCGACAAGCCAATGCCGAAGAAGGAAGTGCCGCGCCTGTTCGACGATCAGAGCCCGCCGCGGCCCCAGCTCTCGGAGCTGGAGCGTTTGATGCGCCGGGCACCAGCCGTGCGCGATCGTGGCCTGGGGCGTCCCTCGAAGAAGGAGCGTCGCGAGCTCGAGCGATTGCGCGAATCCACTAGCGAACCGAAGCGAAGACGATAGCGAGCACCAGCGAGACGACATGAGCCCCAAGGCGTTGAGCAAACTCCCGAACATCCCGTTGATCGGTCGAGTCGTGCTGGCCCTGGCAGCGGTCGGAATGGTGCCGTTCCTGGTCAGCACCTACCTGGTACAGAGCGGTCGCGAGGCCGTCATCGATCAAGTGCAGAAGACGCATTTGGTGTCGGTGTTGGCGACTGCCGAACGGGTCTCGAGCTACCTCGACTTGATGCGCAGTCTCGGTGTGTCGACGCTGGAAAATCCCGTGCTGCGCAGTGACCCGGCATCGGACAACGCGCGAGCCTTGTTGACCGGCATCTTGACCGCTCGCCCCGAGCTGGCGGCGGCTGGCCTATTCGTCGATCCGACGGACGCAGCCCAGCAACGTCGCCCCCTGCCGCAGCTCGTCCAGATCGCGCGTCGGGGCGCAGAGCGGCGTGCTGTCGACGAGGTGCTGGGCGACCTGGACGCGCGTGCCATTGCCGTGGTGGCAGCGAGTGGTCGACATTGGCTTCGCCTGAGGCTCTCACTTCCCGACTCGAATCTCTTTCTCATGTTGCTGGCCGCGATCGATCCGGTTGAGTCCGCACTGCGTCCGGAAGAAGTCGGCGAGGATGTCGAGATGGGGCTGTGGGACCGTGGGGAAGGTCTGCTGGTCGGCCGCTTCCGCGATGGTGATGCTGTCCCGGAAACCTTGGTCAGCCTCGCAGGTCGCGCGGCGTCCGCGGTCGACGAATACCAGCTCGAAGGCGGCACCGCGGTGGTGTCGGCCTTCGCCCAGGTGACCGGCAGCCCATGGTTGGTGCTGTCGCGGCAGCCCATGGCGGTTGCCGCGCGGGCCGCGGTCGAACAGCGGCGGGTGGCGCTGCGTGCCTTCACCCTGGTCCTGCTGCTCACCGGCGCGATCGTCTTCGCGGCTCATCGAGGCATCGTGCGGCCGATTCGTGACCTGATTCGGGAGCACCGAAACCTGATCGGCAGCGATGCTCCCACCGGCGGCAACGAGATCAGCCAGCTGCGCGAGGCATTTGCCTACCTGACCAACAATCTCCACGATCGTGAGGCGATGAGCAAGGTCTTCCTGGGACGCTACCAGGTGGTGGACGTGCTCGGAGCCGGCGCCATGGGGACCGTCTTTCGCGGTTGGGATCCGCGTCTCGAGCGCCCGGTAGCCCTCAAGACCGTACGCCTGGACATCATGGGTGAGGCCGGGGCGAAGGCACTGGCCGAGCAACTCGAGCGCGAGGCGGTCACCCTGGCGAAGCTCAACCACGCCAACATCGTGACGGTGTTCGATGCGGCGAGCGACGGTCACCGTGGATACCTGGCGATGGAGCTGGTGGAAGGCATCAGCCTCGATCGCTATCTGCATCAAGAAGGCACCTTGCCGATCGAGCAGGTCGTTGCAGTCGGTGTCGCCATCGCGCAGGCCCTGGGCGAAGCGCATCGCAATGGGGTCGTGCACCAAGACATCAAGCCGGGCAACATCCTCCTCGGCAAAGACGGCAGCATCAAGGTCACCGACTTTGGCATCGCGGAGTTGCTCGGCCGCGTCAACGAGGCCAACGATCCCGACTCGGAAGAAAAGCGGGACATGGTCTGTGGAACCCCGGGCTACCTGGCCCCCGAAGTGGCTCGCGGCTCTGCGTCCACACCCCGCAGTGATCTCTTCTCACTCGGGGTCGTCCTCTACCAATGCCTGGCCGGCAAGCGCCCGTTCACCGGCAAGACGCCGCAAGACGTGCTGGTCGCGACGGTCTCGCGCAATGTACAGCCTCTTCACCTCCTGCGACCGGATGTGCCACCGGCACTGGCGAAGATCGTCCACGAGCTTTTGGCGAAAGATCCCGAGGCACGCCTGGGCAACGGCCAGGCGGTCTCGAAAGCACTGGATTCATCCGTCCCGACGAACGAAACTTCGGCTTCGAGCCTCCGCATCGCTACGCTGCAGAGGGTCAGCCCACCACGAGAGAATGATGAAGCAACCTCACAGACTGCGGTTCTGCCTGGCCCTGTCGGCAGTGAGCTTGGCAAGCCTTTCCGCTGACGCGGCCACGGCAGCCGAGACGGTAGCGTCCGAACGACCAGCGCCTGAGAAGCAGGCACTGGTGGTTGCCCCGGGCGCGCGCCTCGCCTTCGAAACGACGGCCGGACTGTCGGCCGAAGCCGCGCTGAATGGTGGCCCGGTGCTGCCGGTTCCGGCCACCGGCTTGCGGGCGCCCGACGAGGGCGACCACTGGCTCGTGACGATCAGTCGCAGCACGGCCGGTGTGCCCTCGGCACCACGCTGGGTCTGGCTGCGCGTCGACTCGGTCGCACCGTCGGTGGCGCTGTCGGTCACGCCCACGCCGTGGGAGTCGCCTGATGGCCAACGTTGGGTTCCTCCCGGCGCTGAGGTCGAAGCCCAGGCGCTCGACGAGCTTGCCGGGGTGGCGAAGGTGTCGCTGCGTGCCGGTGACGCCGCGCGCACGGCGACAGAAGACGGCGTCTCGCTCCCCCTTCCGATCGAAGGAGGCGCCATGCAGGTCACGGCTGACGCGGTGGATCGCGTTGGCAACGCCAGCACGACCACCACCCTGAGTCTCATGGTTGACGCCTGGCCGCCGACCGGCACCGTCCGGGTCGAAGGTTCCTGGGTCGAGGGCGCGGGCGGCCCGGTGCTCGGCCCGCATGCTCGTCTGTTACTCGAAGACGACGACCGAGGCGCCGGGATTGCCGACCGCGCGTTTGCAGTGGACGGCGCGCGTGCGACCCAGCAGGTCTGGGGAGCACCGTGGTCCGCGGGCCGCCATGAGGCCGGCGTCACCCTGCGCGACCACGTCGGGAACCTCACGAACATGGCGCCCTTTCGCTTCGAGGTCGACGCCGAGGGGCCGGAAGTCGAATGGCAGGTGACCAGCGCAGGCGCAACGTCTTCGGCTGGGCTCATGTACTACCGGACGCCGGTGACGGTCGAGGCTTCGGCCTCCGACGCTGTGGCCGGCCTCGCATCTCTGGCCCGTGTCGGGGCCGCCGAAGACGTTCCGATCGGTGAGCCCATGGTGATCGATGGCAGCAGCCTCGAGCTGCTCGCCACCGACCGGGTCGGCAATGAAACCCGTCTGGAGGCATCCTGGCAGACCGATGACGAAGCGCCGCGGATTCAGGTGCTCGGGCCACGAGGTCGGCCCCTGCCGCCGGATACCGCGCGAAAACGGCGCGTCCGAGTGGGCGCCCGGCTGACGCTGTCCGTGGTCGATGAAGGGGTCGGGTTGGACGAGGCAACGTATGTCCTCAATCGGCTGACGATTCCCGGATTCGCGCCCCCCGCGCCCGTTCCCGCCCATCTAGACCTGACGGTCAAGGGGCAGTACAGGTTGACCATCGAAGCGCGGGATCGTCTCGGCCATGCCTCGCGCGCGCAGTGGCTGCTGAACGTCGGCCTAGGAGGTAACTGAGGTGCCTGTTGTGACTTCGAGATTGGGTGTTGCCTTCTCGGGGGCCGCCCTCGCGGCTGGCTGGTTGGCGTTCGGTAGTGCCGCGGCCGCGACGGATTCTCCGAGCGTCGCGGATACCCTGAACGCCGCGTCCGAGCTTTCCTTTCAAGATGTGATCGGTTGGCACGTGGTCGAGGACGGTGAGACCCTGGAGTCGATCACGGAGTCGTATCTGGGCACCAAGGATCTCTGGTACGCCAACTGGCGACTCAACCCGCAGGTGGTCGATCCCCACTGGATCTACCCTGGCCAACGGTTGCGGGTGATCACCGAACGGCAGGTGCCGGCCCGTCGGGCACTGCTCGAAGCGGTGGCGAACAATGTGGACAAGAATCCGCGTCGTGCGGGCTGGCAGGATGCGATCTCGGGCGACGAGCTCGAGGCCCCGTCGGGTATTCGCACGGGATCGTCGTCGTCGGCTCTGGTCAACTTTGATCAGGGCACCCGCGTGACCCTCACCGAGCGGACCCAAGTCTTTCTGAAGGAGATGTCGACCGGGGTCACCGGCCAGCGTCGTAGTGAGATCGAAGTCGAGCGTGGCCAGGCTGATCTGGTCATCACCACGCAGGCCAAGGCCGATGCCGACATCGAAATCTTGGTCGGCGAAACGGTGGTGCGGCCAGAGGTGGGAGCCGCGGGAGGGGCCGAGACTCGCGCTCGCCGTGCCGAGTCGGGTGGCTCGCAGCTCATGGTCTTCGGCGGTACCTCGCAGGTCGAAGCCGGCGGCGTATCGGTCGCGGTGCCACAAGGGATGGGAACTTCCGTGCCCGCGGGCGGCACACCAAGCCCGCCCGAACGTCTCTTGCCGCGTGTCGAGCTGCTCTCGCCGGAGGCGGGCTCGAGCTGGACCTACCGCAATCCATCCCTGCGGTGGCGGCCGGTTTCCGGTGCCGCTTCGTACACCGTCGAGCTCTGCCGGGATGCCCAGTGTGCGTCGTTGGTGGAGCGGCAGGAAGCGATCGAAGCGACTGACTGGCGGCCGCCGTCGCTGCCGCCAGGAGATTTCCACTGGCGGGTCACGGCCGTGGCGAAGTCGGGGCTCGACGGCTATCCGAGCCGTTCGGCGCGCTTCGAGATCGCCGCGCCGCCATCGGCTTTCGATCACGATCGCACGCCACCGACGGTCGCTGCTGTCGTGGTCGGAGCGGGCGGGGTGGAGCCGTCCCCTGACGATTCGGCAGCCGCGAGACAACGCATCCTTCTCGGACCGGGCGGACGCATCCGGTTGCTCGTTCACGACGATGCCGCCGGTGTCGAGCTCGTGCGCTATCAGTGGGACGGCGGGACCTGGAAGACCTGGCGCGGCCAGGATCTGACGCTGCCCGGCACCGGCTCGCATCAGCTCCGGGTCAAGGCGCGGGACCTGACGGGGCGCGAGAGCACGCCCTGGCAGATCACGGTGGTCTCGGCCACCGACGCGCCCGCGCCGCCGACCGTCCGCGGCCCCGATCGCTAGGCGTGGCTCGCTGGGCGTGACTCGCTAGCGAAAACGGCTGCTGCGACGACGGCCGAGCATGGCGTCCGCGGAGTAGCGTCCCGGGCCAGTGAAGAGCAGACCGACATAGGCTGCCAGGTAGACCAGCGCCAGCTCGCGCTCTCCGAACGGGTCGCTGCCGTGGATGAGGAAGAACGCGACCGCCATGGTCGTGATCAGCGGCACCAGGGCGAGTCGGGTGAGGAGACCGAGAACCAAGGCCGATGCGCACAGGACTTCGGCAGAAACTGCCAGCACAAGGCTGATCTGAGGTCCGACCCCGAGCGGGTCGGGAAACCCAGCGCTGCCGCCGCTGAGCAAAGTCTGGAACTTGCCCCAGCCATGGGTGAGCATCAAGCCGCCGAATGCGACGCGGAGAATCAAGAGACCGAAGTCGCGTCCTGATCCGCCCCCGGTTCCGAATAGAAAGCTACGGTTCGCCATGTCGTGTGCACCTCCGCATCGTGCATTCGAGTCATCGTGAAGTTCGATCATCCCGCGGGCTGGGTCGTTTCCCCCTCCGCACGGTTATCATCGCCCGTGCGGGCAAGAAAGTCTCGGGCGACTCGTCTCGTGAGACAGGCCGCCAGAGGTAGTTTTACAACTTCGCACCCGCGCACCGCGCCGATATGTCGACTTTTTTTTGGATTTTGCGTTTTCGCCTCCTCGCCCTGATGCGGACGTGGCGCCGCAATGCGTTCGTCTTGCTCGCCGTCCTGCCGTTGGTCTTGGGAACGTTGACCGTGATCATCGGTCGTTTCGTGCCGTTGGCCGAAGCGTCGCTGCGGTTTGCGCTGGTCGGTGATGGAGAGGGAGCGCTTCGTGCTGGTCTGGTGCTCGCGTTATTGATGACGGGGCTCGGCTTGGGAGCGTCAGCCGAGCTGCTCTTCCCGCGCCGCGGGCGGGCGTTGATGCTCGACTTGATGCCGGTCGGTGTCGGGGCCCGGTTTGCGGATGCGTGGCTGGCGCGTGTCTTCGGC
>CALFAM010000022.1 GCA_937948815.1 uncultured bacterium | reverse complement strand
CGTGTCATGCGCCCAGTCTACCGAACGCGTGAACGACGGCTCGAGCTGGAAACGTCACGCCAATTCATGCGCTAGACGCTCTCGGCGGCCTCAGCAGAAGCCAGCTGCAACTCGTTCACCTTGTTGACCACACACAACATGACACTTCCGAGAGGCACGTTGACGGCGTTGGCAAGCAGTAGCGCCATGCTTGCGGCCAGGATCTGTCCCATTTCTACTGCGCCTATGGTGTGTCGAAGCGCCACAGCTCCCGAGGCATTCACAACGACCCAGAGGAGCCACCACCACGACAGCTCCGCAGGCCCATTGGTTCCACACGTCGGTCCGACCACACGTGCCAAGGACTGCCCCGAGCCTGCCAGGGCGGATCCCGCGCCGAAGCTGCCTACCTGATGGTTCTATTTCTTCCGTGATCCTGTTCCCGTGCGCCAGATTCGAGGACCGGCTCACTACAGCAGCCACCCCGTTTCGGCACGCGCTCCCAGACCCGCTGGACCCCGTACACGAAACGGCATAGCAGTGCTGATGCGAGGCGCCAGGAAAGGTGCGGCTGCGCTCCGCCTGTACGGAATCGAGACAATACGCGGATAGCGTCCCGCTCATCTGGCCGAGTCGATACACGGTGGCTGGGCGAGCGCGGAACGCTGGCCAGTTTGCTGCCTCTGCTTCGGGCAGGGGATGAGGGGAGCCTGGAAGGCTCGACCCGTCAAACGGCCTGCTGTCAGTCTAGCGGTTGAGGGCGAGCTCAGCAGATGAGATGGCGAGATCCTTGACCGCGGCGACGCCGCGCGCTTTCCCCTTTACAACACGCGCGACGTCGCCGTGGAACGACGAGCCTTTGGCCAAGGATCGGCGCAGCGTCGGCAGGCCAGAGCTTGCCTTCATCATCACCGCCAGGCTGGTTTCGAAGTCGTGAAAGTCGACTCCATAGAGTGCCAGCATCTCCATCAGCATCCGTGGCCGAGGCTGCCCAAGTCCGCGCTCATAGCGCGAAACCCGCGAGCCGAACTCCATCGACGCGGCGGACGGCCGTACCTGTTCACGGTACATGCCATCGGCCTCCAGCAAGGTCGGGATTCCCCGAACCAAGCGCAGCCAACACAGTGCCTTCCCCAACACCGCCTCGCGCTGATCGATTGTCGCTTTCAGCTTGCTCATATCTGGATCCTTTGCATGCTCTTCCTTCTCGCAGGAGAACCCTAGCAGCTCGCCTTGTGCCGTCCTACAACAATGCGACGTTTTGACTGGACTTGTCGACTTCTACAGGGTTCATCTCATCCTCGGCTCCACCCGTTACCGCCGTCTGGCGAGCGCGCGACATGGACGGCCTAGTTCCAGAGCCTTCCCGGCCCTTTCCCGCTGCTGGTGCTCTCGGCCGTTTCGGGCGCAGCCTGATGGGCAGCCACGCAACAGTCTCGCCAGCCAAGGCTCCTCTTGCATCTCCGAGGGTGCAACCCCAATTAGTACGATTCGTACTAATTGTACGATCATGGAGGACACCCAATGAAGCGACACACCATCCGAACACGCATCCTCGCCTCGCTCGCGTTGCTGTTCCTGGCGCCCGCCCTCGAGGCAGCCTCACTGCCACCTGACGCGCCGTCGACGGATGCGCTGCTGGCGCGGATGATCGATGCCCTCGGCGGCCGCGAGATCGTTCAAACCACGAGCACCGTCAGCCAGCGAGGGTCGATCTCCATCCCCCAGGCAGGGCTCGACGGGACCATGGAGCTCCGCTGGCAGGCCCCCGATCACTTCGTCGCCCACACCGATCTGCCCGGCATCGGCCGCACCTCCCAAGGCCACGACGGCCGCTCGGTGTGGCGCAGGCTACCGGGACAAGACGCGACGGTACTCTCGGGCTTCGAGGCCGAGCAGACCCTTGCGTTCGCCGATTTCCGAGGCCCGATGACCTACCGAAAGCGGTTCTCGGACATCGCCATCACCGGCTTCAAATCGTATGAAGAACGTGACTGTTGGACACTCACACTGAAGGCGGGCGACCGCTACACCATCCACCAATACGTCGATGCCGAGACCTACCTGATTCGCGGCGTCGAACAGATCATCAGGGACGTCGACGCGGGAGACGCCGAGCCGAGCCGGATCGCCAGCATCTACGAGCGCTACCGGGAAGTCGAAGGGCGTATGCTCTTGGTGTCCTGGCGGGTCGTGGCGGGAGGCCAGGAACAACGGTTCAATCTCTCGGAGGTATCGTTGAGCAGTCATCCAGAGGGTACGTTCGAGCGCCCGCAGCCGGGCACGAAATCAGGGCCAGAGGACGTGGAAAGACCGGACGACGAAGCGGAGCCGGACGACGCTGGCGGCGACTCACCGCCAGCGTCGATCGCGGCGGCAGCACGGCCACTGACCGAGCTCGAGGCCTGCGTGCTCGGCGTGGTGGAACGGTACGGACCGTGCACCGCCTACGCGGTGCGGGCACGCTTCGCGGCATCACCCACCCGGCGTTGGAGCGGAAGCGCGGGTGCGATCTATCCGCTGGTGCGACGGCTCGCTGCTGCCGCCTTCCTTTCCGAGACCGTCCGGCCACGCGGCAGTCGCTCGTCCACGCGCTACGCCGTGACCGAAGAGGGCCGCGCTGCGCTGCGACAGTGGCTGATCCAGCCCGCCGATGACGATGGGCTCGACAACGACATGATCAGCATTCCGGTCGATCCCGTTCGCACCCGCGTCTACTTCCTCGAGGCACTGTCCCCTGCCGAACAAAGGAATTGGGTAGACCGGGTCGGCCAGCAGCTCACGGCGCAGGCCGATGCCCTTCGCCAGGAGTGGCAAGAGGACGCCTTCCCCAACGAGATCGAACGCCTCGCCGCACGCGGAACCCTCGACATGGTCGAAGCCCGCCTGCGCTGGTTCGCGAGTGTCCGTGCCCGATTCGGTTCAACCTGAGACTTCTCGCTAACACAGCGTCGTTCGTGGGATAGCGGTTCGATCGGCGCCTCGAACATGATTGCTGCACACACCGAGCGCGGGATCCGGTCGTGTCTCTCCGAAGACGATCTGCTCGAATTCTCGGCCGTCAGCGAAGGAAGAACGACCAGCCCCCACTCTAACGGCGGAGATTGCGAATGTGTGGATCGCGTCGAGCCTCGGCCCGGTCGTGAGTGGGTCCGCGTCGCGGATTCGAGACGCTGGTCGCCCGTACTCGGATGAAGTGCCATCCTTCGAAACCGTTTCGGAAACTCCACTTCCCAAAGGAGCGTCCCATGCCAGACTCCAACCGGCGGACCTGCGCTTGCCTCATTGCCGCCCTGTCTTTCTCGTTCTTGACGGCTGAGGCCTCGCTGTCGGCGGATCTCGTGACGATCAAAGTCGAGAATCCCTCTGCACTGGCGGCGGAGGCAAGCCTCGCTACCACGAGTCGCCTCGACTACGGCACGTTTCAATGGATGCAGGTCGACGCGGCAACGGCTGAGCGGCTTCGTGATGCAGGGATTGCGACGATCCAGGACATGCGTTTGAACCTTGGCGGCGTGACCTTCGATCCGCTGACCGACGACGCGCGCGAGCTGATGCCCGAAGGATGGCGTCGCGTCGACCCCGTCCAGGACGATCTCAGGTGGGTCCAGATGCAAGGCCCCGTGAAGCAAGAATGGCTCGACTCTCTCGCCAGTAGCGGCCTCGAGCCCGTGCAGTACGTTCACCCGCATACGTACATCGTCTGGGGCTCTGGGGGGGCGCTGTCGGCACTGAGCCAAGGCGCTCGCCGAGCTGACTTCGTCCGCGCCGCGGGTGACTTCGAGCCGGGCTTTCGTGTGCAGCCGCGTTGGCGCGCGCTGTCCGAGGCGGCCATCGATGTCCAGGTCTACTTCTACGCCGGGTCGCAAGTCGACGCCAGCATCGACGCCATCCGAGGAATCGGCGGCGCCTTTCAGGGTCGCACCGCCATTGACAAGCATCTTCACGTCGCAGGCTTCTCCTTGGCCGGCAACCGGCTGGCCGATGTTGCACGCCTTCCTGGCGTCTACAGCGTCCAACCCGTGCCCACCGATGGTGGCCATCGAGGCGAGATGTCCAACCAGATCATCGCCGGCAACTACGACAACACAGGCCTCGCCTTCTCGGGCTATATGAACTGGATCAACGCCACGGGCTACGACGGAAATGGCGTCATCATGGCCAACGTCGATGGCGGAATTTTTGACACTCATCCGGACTTGGTGAATCGCATGCTGCCCTGCACCGGCGCGACGTGCGGCGGAAGTCAGGTCGACACTCATGGCACCCACACCGCGGGCATCATGGCTGGCGATGGCGCTTCGGGTACGGCCGATTCACGCGGCTTTCTGCGCGGCCTCGGTGTCGCTCCGAGCGCCAACTTGGTCGAGCAGTACTATGTACCGTTCTTCACCCAGCCCGGCGGAATGCTGCTTCTGATGGCTGATTCGGTGCGGAACAACGCTGTGCTTTCTGGCAATAGCTGGGGCCCGGCTGGCAGCCCACGAGGCTACGACGGCGACACCCGCCAGGTGGACGTCGGCGTGCGCGATACCGACGACATGACGGCAGGTGATCAGGGGCTTCTCTACGTGCTCTCGTTCATGAACGGCTTCGGCGGTACCAACAGTCAGGGCACGCCCGACGAGGCCAAGAATCTCTTCAACATCGGTTCGACCAAGATGCAGAATTCGTCGAACGGCGCTCAGATTCTCGACATCAATGATCTGTCCGCCAACACGGCACACGGTCCAGCCCTCGACGGCCGCACGATTCCACACATGGTCGCGCCGGGCTGTAGTGTCGACTCGACCCTCACCGCGACTGGATACGGCCTGAACTGCGGTACCAGCATGGCATCGCCTCACGTTGCGGGCGCCTCCGGCCTTTTCCATCAGAAGTACCGCGCGCTGAACAACGGCGACGATCCGAGCCCTGCGCTGGTCAAGGCGGCTTTCACCGCTGTCGCAATCGGCCTCGCCGGCTTCGACGATGCTGACGGGAACACGCTCGGCCACCCCTTCGACAGCAAACAAGGCTGGGGCCGGATGGATCTCGAGGCGGTCATGAATCCACCGACCGACGTGGTCATGGTCGACCAGACCCACGTATTCGACAATACGGGCGAGCAGTGGATCGAGACCTTCCAGGTCGACGATCCCACCCAGCCCGTGCGGCTCATGCTGGTTTGGACCGACGCACCGGGCCACGGTATGGGTGGCAGCACTCCGGCGTGGAACAACGATCTCGACCTCATCGTCCGGGTGGGCGGCCAGACCTACCGCGGCAACGTCTTCGGCGCCGACGGATTCAGTGCAACCGGCGGAACGGCCGACGCCATCAACAACACGGAAGGCGTGTTCTTCCAAGCCTTCGGCGCTGACACCAGCCTGGAGGTCGAAGTGCTTGCCTCGGATGTCAACTCCGACGCCCTGCCCAACGATGGTGACGCGACCGATCAGGACTTCGCACTGGTCTGCTACAACTGCGCCCAGGGCGGTAGCCCGCTCATCTTCGTCGACAGCTTCGAAAGCGGCGATCTGTCCGCCTGGTCGGCCACCGTGGGCAACTGAGCGCTCTACGTGCCTTGAAACAAGCCGGCCAGCGTCAAGCTCGGCCGGCTTTGCTTTTCGTGCCGGCGATTCCTCCTTGTGTGGGCAGCGCGACACATGGCGAGCTTCGATGCCGAACCGGGTACGTGCGCCCACCAAACCGACCTGCGGCAGATCGATCCCGGTAGAATCAGAGCCAGCGGCACCACAGATCAAGAGGACTTGGATCTCGGGCAGACCCGTCCTGGCCCGGGACGCTGCCCCGATCCGTTTCGACGACTGGCCATGCACGGACCCCGGCGGTCCGGAAGGAATTGATCACCATGGGTAGTGTTACCGTTCTCGATCGACGAACTTCTGTCATCGGTATCGTCTGTACTGGGTTCATCCTTCTCGGTAGCCTTGCCTGCAGCGCCCCGGAAGCGCCGCCGGCATCACCGGAGCCGATGGCGGAGCCACCCTCGGCTTCCGTGCACATCGCCTTCGCTGGCGGTGGCTGGCGAGCCCACACGGCCCATGCTGCCTGGACCATGAGCCTGCTGGACGACGGTGCTCGCTCTCTCGACGAGGTGTTCGCCGACGTCGCGACCATCTCCTCCAACTCCGGGGGTACGTGGTTCAACACCATGTTGGTGTTTTCTGAGGCATTCCGCACCGCCATCGAGGCCGAGAGTGCTCTTCCCACCTACCCCACCGACGCGGGTTATCTCGGCAAACAACAGGGCCTCATCGACCCGAGTACAGACGTCGGTATGACCATCGATTGGTGCGATCCGTTCGAGGACTCCTTTCCATCCATCTACTTCTATTGCCGGCTGGCGACCCTTGCCGGCGGCGACGCCGTCGTGTGGTCGGACATTGTGAACAAGATCGTCTTCGAACCCTTCGGGATGAATCAGGCGCTCGCCGGAAGGCTGCTCGACGGGCAGCGCCAGCCGTGGGCAGAAGGGAAATCGCTGCTGATGGCGGCCACATTGCTGACCGATCACGCGGTGCTGAACGAGAACGACTTCCTCGACAAGCTCTACTACGACGCCTCCGTCACCGCCGGTCCGGCACAGACCAACCTCTCGCCGCTGACCTTTTCCAGCACGCCCAGGGCGCAAGCGCCGTCTTTCCTGGCCGCTGGTGGATTCCAGCTGGCCTACGCCAACAACGGCGACAGCACGCCGATCGAGCCGATCGGCGAGGTCGACAATCCCTTGCCCACCGACGGGGTTCCGGTGCTGACGGCAACCGCGTCTTCGAGCGCTGCGTTGGGTGCTGCTGCCAGCTACACCGTGTTGAAAGAGAATGGATTCGGCTGGGCGTCCTGGCAGTCCGCCTACGAGCTGTCTGATCTGGCCTTGCCGTTCTCGCTGAAGGCACCCATCGAGAGCCGCTCGCCGTCCGGCTTGACCGTCGACCAGCTCGCCGAGTCGAAGTTTGCGCGGGTCGCCGATGGCGGCTATCTAGACAACTCGGCCGTCGCACAATT
>CALFAM010000021.1 GCA_937948815.1 uncultured bacterium | reverse complement strand
CTTCGACTTGATCTTCCCACTCTACTAGGAGTCGCACCAGCTGGCGACCGTCCACGGGTGAAAAATGGCTGCAGAGACCCAGCCGGACGCACACGCGCGTCCGGCTGCGCTCGGATCGGGTTGGTGGGAGGAAGTTCTCGGGGAAACGGTCAGCCGACCTGCGCCAGCAGCACGATGCGCTCACGGCTCGAGACGACGACACCGCCGGGCGGTTCGATGGTCACCGCGAACAGTGTGACGTCATCGACATCCAGCTTGGGGTCGATCGGGACGACGACCTCTCCGTCTTCACCGATATCGAACACGCCGCCGTCGATCGGGTAACGATCGTCGCGCGTGCCGTCGAAGATCCACAGCTGGTACTGGTACTCGCCCGGATCGTTGGCGGCCAAGCCGGCGAAACGCATGAAGCCGCTCTGGCGGGATGCGCTCCAGACCACGTCCCCGACCGCGCCACTGGCGGCCGGATCCTCGGTCGCCTGCCAGGGCAGCTCGAGAAGGTCGCCGGCGGTCTCCATCAGCGCGCCGCGTCGGGTCATGACGTCCGCGCGCCGGGAGTCGCTGGGAAGCTGCCAGTCGTCGGCCTGTGGCCACCAGCCCAGCGCGGCGAGCACCAAGGCTGCCGCCGCAATGAGCCAGCCGAGGCGGTCCGGGCGATGACGCTCGGCGGTCTCGGAAGTCGGCGCCGATGCCGAAGCTGGGGCGTCGGCGGCTGGCTGCGCGATCGAGGTCGGCGCCGTGGGCGCGGCCTCCCGCATGGCGTTCAGCAAATGGTCGCGCGCCCGGTCACGGACAGCGGTTGGCATCGGCTCTTCGAGGTCTGTGTACGCCACGTCGATCGCGGCCGCTGCATGCTCCAGCGGCGCGAGCTCGGACTCGGTTTGGAAGCCGAGCAGGCGGTTGAACTCAGCCCTCTCGGGGGCGTCGAGACCTTCGGTCGCCTGTGCGATCAGGAGGTCGAGCTCACGAGCATCTTGGCTCATCGCATTGCCTCCGTCGCAGTTGATTCGTTCGGGGTCCGTGCCAGACGCTCCCGGACCCGCAGGAGCCCACGCCGGATGTACGTCTTGACGGTACCCAGCGGTTGTGAGGTGTAGGTCGCGATCTGGCTATGGCTGAGACCTTGGTAGGTCGACAGCAGAATGGCCTGACGCTCGGGCTCGGTCAGCTCGTCGAGTGCTTCCAGAGCAAGTGCCGCGTCGGCATTGATCTCGGCTTGACCGGAGCGTGGGTCAGGCAAGTCGAGCATCTTGCCGTCGTCGACCACCAGCGAGTCGGCTTGCAGCCTACGATTGCGGTGCCGACGCCGGTCGATCAAGCGCCGGCGGGCGATCGTGCAAACGAAAGTGGTCGCGGTGCCGAGGTGCGGGTTGTATCGCCCGGCGCTTTTCCACAGGTCGACCAAGATGTCCTGAACGGCATCCTCGGCCTCCGATTCATCTGAGCTATGGCGGCGCGCGAGCGACCAGATGAGGCGGCCGTAGCGGTCCAGGGCCTCATCGACGGCGCTGGGCTCACCCTCAGATAGGCGTTTCCACAGCATGAATTCTTGATTCGACATGGAGGAGCGCTCGGATGTGCAGAGCGATGTAAGTATAGCTCGCTATGTGCGCTCGCGGGCAGCCGCGCGCAAAGTTGCCAGCGCGATCGGGTCGCGGAAGATCGCCTGAATGCTGGCGCGGAGCCTCCGGCGCCACGGCCGGAATTTGTCCGGTGCGACGCCCGGAAGGTTGGCGGGTTGGCGCTCGCTTGCTGCGTCGTCGAGCCAGACACCGACCAGACGGGCCGGTGTGCGGGCCATGTAGGCATGCACCGCTTCGATGAAGGTCTGCTGAGTGGGTGCCACCCCGCCGGGCAGCAGCCCTTCGGCGAGCAGCCGTTCGACCAAGGCCTTGATTTCGTCGCGCCGCGCGACCTGCCCTTGGGCCAATCCCTCGTCATTGAGCAAATCGAGGCGTCGACGCAGCGCGAGATCCTCGCCGCGCCACCAGGCGGCGAGGGTCGGAAGGTCGTGGGTGGTGGCGAGAAGGAGCGCGCGCTGATCATGATGACCGGGCGGTGGGAATGCACCGTCGTGGTCACGAGCGAAGGGCACCAGCCGGGTCGACAAGATGCGCCACTTGGCGAGCAGCTTGTCCATCCCTTCGGGGGCGGTACCGAGGTCTTCTCCGATCACCAAGACTCGGGCACGATGGCTCTCGAGCGCCAGAATTCCGAGCAGCGCGCCTTCGGGTACCTGGACGTACGTTCCTTCGCGTCCTGGACTGCCGTGCGGCACCCAGAACTGGCGCGCGAGACCGAGCACGTGGTCGACGCGCAAGCCGCCGCAGTGGGCCATGGCGGACCGCAACACACGGATCCACATGTCGAAACCGTCGTCTTCCAGCCGTTTGGGGTGCAGCGGCGGCAAGCCCCAGGCTTGGCCATCGGGACCCAGGGGGTCGGGTGGGCAGCCGAGCTCGACACCGCCCGCGAACAGCTCGGGGTGTGCCCAAGTGTCGAAGCCGCCGGCATTGGAGCCAAACGCCAGGTCGTGCACCAGGCCGATGCGCAACCCGGCCGCGCGGGCCGCAGCCTGCGCGAGCATGAGCTGCCGATCGAGCTCGAACTGAAGAAAACGCTGGAAGTCGATCAGCTCGCTGTGCTTCGCGGCAAAGGCGCGCACCGCGGCGTGATTCGCATTGCGGTACTCGGGTGGCCAGTCTCGCCAGTCGGTGGTGCCGTCCAGCTCGAAGAAGAGATCAAAGAGGGTCTGGAAGACGGCAAAGGCGTCGAGTTGGGGGCTGTGCTCGCGCCGGTACAGCGCATAGGCCCTGGCGCGCCGGGTGTCGTGGCCGCGGTTGGCTCGGATGAAAGCACGATGGAGCCGACGCAGGACCTGCATCTTCATGCGGGCGACGGCCTCGTAGTCGACACGATCCGCGGCGCGAAGCTGCTCGAGACGGAGCTTGACCTCATCGCGTTCGAGCCAAGTGGTCGTCTCCGTGCAAGTTTCGAATTCGGGGACGGCGTCCACGTGAATCGCGAGCGCGTTGCCGAAAATGCGCGAGGACGGCGCGTAAGGACTGGCCTCGCCGCCACGCAGCATGAGCGTGTGCAGCGGCGAGAGGGCGACAAAGTCAGCGCCGATGGCGGCAGCCCGACGGCACAGCTCGGTGACGTCTCCGAGGTCGCCGAATCCCCAGTTGTGATCGCTGCGCAGGCTGTAGAGCTGCGCCATGATGCCGAAGCTGCGGTCGCCGACGAGCGATTCCTCGGCGGGCCAGCAGCCGTCGGGTACGACGACCCACTTTTGCTCGCCGTGCCAGCGCCGATTGCCGGTCTCCACCACGAGCTCCAGCCGGTGGTAGCCGATCGGTGGAATCCAGCTGCAGGCGATGCAAAAGGTGCCGCGGGTGTCGAGCGCGGCGGTACCGTAGTCGCGCATCGCGCCGCCGTCTTCGGTTTCCAGCTCGAGTGTCCAGCGCACCTCGACCGCACCGGCGCCATCGAGACGAGCCTCGATGGTTTCCGGGAGATCCGCGCGTCGTGTCACACGCACCGGGCGGAGGACGTCCTCGTCGGCGCTGAGCTCACCCCTGCCGGCCAGACCACTCGCACCGAGGGCGGAGAGGACGATGGCAAGCGACTCGCGGCCCACCTCTTGCAGCTGGCCCTCCAGGTCCCAATAGGACGTGGTCACGCCGGCGCTTTCGGCTTGGGCCGCCAGCTTTTTTCGGTCGTGCGTCTGCAACTCGGTCATCGATGGCTCGACGGTGGTCACTCCCAACGAGAACGGCACGATCAGCTAGCGCGAGATCGCGAGTCGCGGGCCGTGGCCGCTATCGATCGCCGCAAGATGAATCGGAACGGGTCCAGTCTGCACGAAACCGCGAGAGGAGTCGAGGCCCTTGGTGAGGTTTGGAGGCGGCGACACGCACGGGCTCAGGCGCCAGCCGCGAGGAGGCGATAGAGATTCTCGTACGGTGTGGCTTGACGCTGCCACGAAAAGTCTCGCTTCATGCCGTTGGTGCGCATGCGGTGCCAGGCGTCGCGATCGGGCCACAGGGCGAGTGCTTGCTCCAGCGCCCAGCCGACACCGCTGCTGTCAGCGTGGTTGAAGACAAAGCCATTCCCTTCGCCGTGATCACGGTCGAAGTGGGCGACGGTATCGGCGAGCCCGCCGGTTCGCCGCACAAGCGGCGCGGTGCCGTAGCGCAGGCTATAGAGCTGATTCAAGCCGCAGGGCTCGAAGCGTGAGGGCATCAAGAAGACGTCTGCGGCCGCTTCGATCTGGTGTGCCAGCGGCTCGTTGTAGCCGCGGTGAAAGGCCACGCGATCCGGAAACTTCGATGCCAGATCGAGGAACATCTGCTCGAGACTTGCCTCGCCCGAGCCGAGGGCCACGAGTCGCGTGTCGCGCCTGTGGCGGAGCATGCCCGCGAGCGGCGCCTCCAGCAGGTCGAGCCCTTTCTGGTGGGTGAGACGCGACACGATCCCGAAGAGTGGCCCATCGGTGGGTGCCAGATGTGACCCTGCCAGCAGGGCCGCTTTGTTCGCCTTCTTGCCGGCTGCGAGATCGTCGATTCCGTAGCGCTGCGGAAGATGGGGATCGTTTGTGGGGTCCCACGTGCTGTAGTCGACCCCGTTGACGATTCCGATCACCGAACCACCGCGCTGGCGCAGCAGCCCATCGATCCCGACACCGAATGCGGGCGTGCAGATCTCTCGTGCGTAGGTTTCGCTGACCGTCGAGACGACATCCGCCCACAAGATGCCGGTCTTGAGAAAGTTGACCACGCCCGCTGCAAGGTCGTCTTGGTGCAGCAGCTGCCGATGGGCGGCAAGCCCCAGATCGTCGACGATCCGCGCCGGAAACGCGCCTTGATACGCAATGTTGTGGATCGTCAGGACGGTGCGGGTACCGGCGAAAAGCTGATCCCAGGCATAGAGAGTGCGTCGAAACAGGGGCAGCAGCGCCGTGTGCCAGTCGTTGGCGTGCAGCACGTGCGGTGCCCACCCCATCCTCTGGCAGCACGTGAAGACAGCATGGTTGAGCAGCGCGAAGCGCAAGAACTCGTCGGCGTCGCCGGTGTAGATGCTGTCGCGAAAAAACAGCTCTGGGCAATGGATGAAGTAGAGATCGAGATCGGTGCCCGGTGCGCGGCCGACATAAGCGGAAAAGGTCACCCGGTAGGGGCCGAGCTGGATCGGTATGTCCTGCAGGAACTCGACCGGCACGAACGGGAAGCGGTCCAGGTCGATGGTGCCGTGCAGGGGCGTGAACACCCGAACGTCGTGGCCACGCCGATGAAGCTCGAGGGGCAACGCCGACGCGACGTCGGCGAGTCCGCCCGTCTTGGAGAACGGAGCAACCTCGGCGGCAGCGAATCCGATGCGCAAGCGCTCCTTCTGGGTGTCGTCCGCCATGGCCGTTGTCATCATCGTGTCCGGTACGCGTGCCGCGTCGTGGTTCGTCGGTGAGGGATCAAATGATCGTCCCCGGCGGAATCGAGGCATGAGACCGGACGACGATGATGCCGCCGCGAATGCAGTACCCGTCGCCGTCGGCTTCCTGGACGCCTTGGGTGTTGAGCAAGCGGCTGCCGTCGCCGACACGCGCGCCGCGGTCGATGATCGCTTTGCGGATGTGGCAATCGCGCCCGATGCCGATCGGCCCCGGACGGTGAACGTCATCGGAGCGCTGCTCGGGCGACGTGCCCATGATGATCGATTCCTCGATGATCGACCCTGCCCCGATCAGCGACCGAATGCCGATCACGGAGTGGCGGATCGCGCTGCCGTAGACGACACTGCCCTCGCACAAGACGGAACGCTCGATCTCGCAGCGGCTGATCTTGAGACCGGGTAGGAAACGAGCGTGGGTGTAGATCGGGAAGTCTGGGTTGTAGAGGTCGAGGGGCGGATCCTCGGTGGTCAGCTCGAGGTTGGCCTCGTGGAATGCTGGAACCGTTCCGATGTCGCGCCAGTAGCCGTCGTACAAAAAGGCGAATACCCGCCGATCGGCAATCGCGGTCGGGATGATCTCTTTGCCGAAATCGGTTTGGCTGGCATCGAGCTCGAGCACTTCGCGCAAGACATTGCGTTTGAAGGTGTAGATACCCATGCTGGCCAGCAGGGTGCCTGGCTCGGCGCCGATCTGGCGGGCAGCGTCGTCGTCCAGTGTCAGTCGGTCGAGCACTGCGTCTTCTTGAGGCTTCTCGACGAATTCGACGATCCGCCCTTCCTGATCCAAGCGCATGATGCCGAAGCCCCGCGCCTCGCTGCGGCTGACCGGCTTGACCGCGATGGTGAGGTCCGCATCGCGGTCGCGATGATGCTCGACGAAGGCGCGCAGGTCCATCAGATAGAGCTGATCCCCCGACAGAATCATGATGTCGCGGGTGCCAGGGTCGCCAGCCAGACGGTCGAGGTTCTGCCGGACGGCGTCGGCCGTGCCCTGGTACCAGCCTCGTTGGTCGAGGTTCTGGGCGGCCGCGAGGATGTTGACGAAGCCGCGAGAGAAGTTGTCGAAGCGGAAGGCCTGCGCGATGTGGCGGTGAAGACTCGTGCTGTTGAACTGCGTCATCACGTAGATGCGATCGATTCCCGCATGCAGGCTATTGGAGATCGGGATGTCGATCAGTCGGAACGTGCCGGCAACCGGCACCGCGGGCTTGGCGCGGTACTGCGTGAGCGGCCAGAGTCGACTTCCCTGGCCGCCGCCGAGAATGGCGGTGATGACGTTCTTCACGGCGCTCCCCTGACGTTCCGTCTGCCACGGATGGTGGCGCGGGTGATTGGATCGATCTTGTGACGCATCTTATCGGAGCTGGCGGGTCGCCGGACCGGAAACTCGGTGCGGTTTGGGCCGCCCGCGGGAAACGGACCGCGTTAGACTCACGAACTCAATTACGGAGCTCATTCCATGGCGCGCCCAAACCAGCCGCGTACCGTTGCCTTCGTCGCCCCATACTTTCTCGAAACCACCGTTCGCTTCATCAGCGCGGCCGCGCGTGAGGCGAATGCTCGGGTCGGCTTGATCAGCACCGACCCGCTCGCCAAGTTGCCACGCGACGTGGCTGGCCGCTTGGCCGCTCACCGTCAGGTGGCGAATGCGCTCGATCCAGATCAGCTGATGAAAGCGGTCGTCGCGATCGGCCAGACGCTGGGCGGCGCCACCGAGGGCCGCTCCACGGGAGATCGGCGCCGGGCTCCGGTCGACCGCTTGCTCGGCACCCTCGAGCATCTGCAAGAACCCCTGGCGATCGTCCGAGACCGATTGGGCATCGTCGGGATGGGGCGCCAGGCAGCGCACAACTTTCGTGACAAGGCGCAAATGAAGACCGTGCTGCGTGCAGCGGGCGTACCGTGTGCGCGCCACCGGCTGCTGACCAGCGAAGCGGAAGCGCGGGATTTCGTGCGTGAGGTAGGTTTCCCGATGGTGGTCAAGCCGCCGGACGGAGCCGGTGCGAAGGCGACGGGGCGCCTCGAGAACCTCGACGATCTTGCCAACAGCCTGCGCCAGCATCCGCCCTCGCAGCGCATGCCGATGATGGCGGAAGAATTCGTCCACGGTGAAGAGCACTCTTTCGATGGCGTGTCGATCGACGGCCGGTTGGTCTGGCACTCCATCACCCGGTATCTGCCCGCTCCCCTGGAGGTGGTGGAGAATCCGTGGATTCAGTGGTGCGTGCTGCTGCCACGCGAAGTGGACCATTCGCGATTTCAGGGTATTCGCAAGCTGGCGGCACACGCGCTCGATGCCCTGGGGATGGACACCGGGGTCTCGCATCTCGAGTGGTTCCGGCGTCCGGACGGCACGTTGGCGATTTCGGAGGTAGGCGCCCGGCCCGGAGGGGCACAGATTTCCAAGCTGATCTCCTACGCCCACGACGTCGACTTCTACCGCGCCTGGGCAGGCGTGGTCATTCACGGTCGGTTCGAGCCGCCAGAAAGGCGCTATGCGGCGGGTGCTGCCTACCTTCGTGGCCAGTCGCCGCGGGGCGCGAAAGGTGGCCGCGTGCGGGCCATTCGCGGCCTGGAACGGGCACAGAAAGAAGTCGGCGAGTTGGTCGTCGAGTCCAACCTTCCGTCTGTCGGGCAGCCACCGACGGGCTCCTATGAAGGGGAGGGCTACGTCATCCTCCGCCATCCGGAGACGCGGGTGGTGGAGCAGGCGCTGGCGCGTGTCGTGTCACTCGTACGGGTCGAGCTCGGATAACCAGAGGGGGCGTAGGCAACGATGCGTGTATTGATGATCTCTCCCGGCTTTCCGGCCGAGATGCCGCAGTTCACCCATGGGCTTGCCCAGGTCGGTGTCGAGGTGTGCGGCCTGGGCGACCAGCCCGCGGCAATGGTTCCGCAGCCGGCTCGGGCCGCGCTCTCCGACTACCTCCAGGTCGGCAATCTCTGGGACGAGGATGCCGTCGTGGAGACGGTTCGCCAGTGGGCCCGCCACCGAACCCTCGACCGGGTGGAGTGTTTGTGGGAGCCCGGTATGCTACTCGCCGCGCGCATTCGCGAGGCGCTCGGGCTACCGGGCATGACGGTGGCACAGACCATCCCCTTGCGTGACAAAGAGCGCATGAAGCAGGTGCTGGACCGGGCGGGCGTCCGCACGCCCCGGCACGCCTCGGCGCGCACTGAGGACGAGGTGCGCGCGGCCGCGGAACGGGTCGGCTACCCGTTGATCGTCAAGCCGATCGCCGGTGCGGGCTCGGCGGATACCCACCGGGTCGATGATGGCAAGCAACTCGACGTTGTCCTCGGTCAGATCCGGCACGTCCCCGAGGTCAGCGTCGAGGAATTCATCGAGGGCGAAGAGCTGACCTTCGATTCGATCTGTTCGAACGGCAGGATTCACTACGAGAACATTGCCTGGTACCGGCCCAAGCCGTTGACCGCCCGCACGGAAGAGTGGATCAGCCCGCAGACGATCAGTCTTCGGGACATCCACGATCCCAAGCTCGCAGGCGGCCGAGCGATGGGGCGCAAGGTTCTCCAGGCGCTCGAGCTCGGCACGGCCTTTTCCCACATGGAGTGGTTCCTGACACCGTCGGGAGAGGCTGTTTTCGGCGAGATCGGGGGCCGTCCTCCCGGTGCCCGTTCGGTGGACATCATGAACTACGCGTCGGACGTCGATGTTTTTCGCGGCTGGGCGGAGGCGGTCTGTCATGGTCGCTTCAGCCAGCCGATCGAGCGGCGCTACAACGCCGCGGTGATTTTCAAGCGGGCCCAAGGCCAAGGGCGCATTCAGCGCGTCGAAGGGTTGGAGACACTGCGTCGAGACTTCGGCAAATACCTGGTGTGCAACAACCTGGCGCGGGTCGGTGAGCCGCGGCGCAACTGGAAGCAGTCGCTGGTTTCCGACGGTTATCTCATCGTGCGCCACCCCGATTTGGGCACAACGTTGCAGATGGCCGATCGGGTCGGAACCGACCTGCAGCTCTACGCGGGTTGATCCAGTCATGGACTACCAGATCCGTACGGCGACCCTCGACGATCGGCCCGCGCTGAAGGCGTTGATCGAGCGTTCGGCTCGGGCGCTCGGCGCGGGTGACTACACCCCGGACCAGATCGAAGCCGCGCTGGGCGGAGCCTTCGGCATCGACACTCGGTTGATCCGAGACCAGACCTACTTTGTGATCGAGCAGCAGGGTGCGATGGCGGCGTGCGGCGGTTGGAGTCGCCGCCGGACTTTGTTTGGTGGCGATGCTCGGTTGCAGGGCCGGGACGAAGATCAGCTCGATCCGAAAGTCGATGCGGCCAAGATTCGCGCCTTCTTCGTCGATCCGGCCCATGCCCGTCGTGGCCTGGGCCGCATGCTCCTCGAGCACTGCGAGAGAGCCGCGATTCGGGAAGGCTTCGAGCGTCTCGAGCTGATGGCGACGCTGCCCGGTCAGCGGCTCTATGCGGCGCAGGGCTACCGCGCGGGCGAGCCGGTCGATCACCCGCTGGCGCCGGACCTGGACATCCGGTTCGTCCCGATGACCAAGTCCGTGCGCTGAACCCTTCCGTGCGCGCTGGGTCGCCGTCAGCCAGCAGCCGGTGAGCGGAACGTAAAGGGCGCTTCGCCGGACTCACCATCCCCGACGGTCACGGTCGTGGTCTGGGTGCCCAGCTTCTCGTGCCATGCTTCGATTTCGTAGGTGCCCGCAGGTAGGCCGCCGATGCGGTACAGGCCGTCTGCGGCCGTCACAGCGAAGTATGGGTGGCTCATGACGGCCACGTAGGACCGCATCCACGGATGCACGTCGCACTTGACCGGGAAGACAGGCTCCGGTTGGTTGAGCACGGTTTCGGTTTCGGTAATGGCGCCGGGCATGCCGATGTTGAATTCGCGATTCGTCTGCGGCTTGCCATGGACATTGTGGAGAATGCCGTCCGAGTTACGGAACTGGAGCGTTTGGCCAGCCATGACCCCGAGAACGTGGGGCTCGTAGAGACATCCCTTCTGATCGATCACGGCAGGTTGGCTCGGTACGTCGTAGGAACCCTCCGGCGCGTTGCGAACTTGAACGAAGACGTTGCCCAGCGTCTGGTCGTCGCCCAAGAGCAAGCTCTTCGCGGCCACGGGACCATCGTGCATCTTGGCGCAGGATGGATCAGCCGCCATGGCCACGGGCTTGAGATTCGGGATCGCACCGTCGAAAACGACCGTGCCGAGGAGGGTGCTGGTGCCGAGCGGCGCGGAAGGCGCGCTCGGGGTCGAGGACGTATCGGATGCCGGCGTGGCGGCGGGGGCGTCCGCTGGTGCGGAGCCAGCATCGCCGCCACAGCCCCAGGTCGAGAGAATGATCGCTGCCGCGGCACCGAATGCGAGGCCGCGATGAGCGCGCATTGAGATCATATCGGTTGCTCCTGTCGAGACGTTCAGGGTCGAGAGTGGCTGCCTGATGACAGTCTCCCCGGTGGCCTATTGTGTCCGACTGCGGCGTCCGCACGAAGCGCTTGAAATGCGGGGCTCGAGCTTTGCCTGTCAGGGCCCACACGGGCGCGGACCAACCACCTGCTATGCTGCAAGCATTCTGTGGCGGCGGGCGTCATGCCCGCTGCGTTGTCATCTGGTCTCGGGAGGAACTGGCGCGGGCCGGCGCAACGGCTCGTGCGGAACGGACGCATCCGCCGGTCGCCGCCGTCAGCGGCAGCGGTGAGCCTTCTCCTTGCCTCCCCCCGACCAGCTCGTTGTGCCGCCGAGTCGGCGCCGACCGCCCGACCCGGCCTTGTGTTGGACTCCGCTTCTCGTCGGGAGGCGTGGGTTCCTGGAGGGACGAGCATGCGGCGCTACCACGCTGTTTTGCAGCGCCAGCTAAGGCGCTTGGATCTCGATTCGTCGGCGGTGCCACTCGACATCGAAACGTGGCAGGCACTGCTCGACCGGGTCGATCGGACCTACCGGGAATCCGACTCGGAAAGCGATTGCATCGAACCTTCCATCGAGCCGAGCTCCGACGGCCCAGCACGCGAGGGTGACCAGGTCACCGGGATGGCCGTGGCATCTCGAGACGACCGTGACAGCCGTGACGGGCTGACGGCGGACGCGATCCTCCGACGCTACGAGTCGATGGTCAATGCGACTGGCGACATGCTGGGTCTGGTCGGCCGAGATGGCCTCATGTTGGCGATCAACAATGCTTTCCTCGCGACCTTCGGTGTGACCCGTGCGCAGCTCGTCGGCCTTCCTGTCGAGCGGGTGTGTGGTCGAAAGCAATGGGCACTGTGGGTCGAGGAGGGCTTTCGGGCGGCGATCGAGGAAGGGAAGGTAACGCAACGAAAGGTCAAGGGATGGGTGGCAGACCAGACGCAACGGGTGATCAGCGTCAGCTTGCACCCCTATCGAGGGGAGGACGGCTCCGTCCACGGCGTGGTGGTTTCGGGCAATGATGTGACCGAGCTGATCGAGGCACGGGAAGCGGCCGAATTGGCGAGTCGTGCCAAGAGCCAATTCTTGGCCAACATGAGCCACGAGATTCGGACTCCGATGAACGGCATCTTGGGGATGACCGGCTTCCTGCTCGACTCCGAGCTCGGCGACGAGCAACGCCAATGGGCGACCAGCGTCGATCGCGCTGCCAACAACCTGCTGGCGATCATCAACGACATTCTCGATTTCTCCAAGGTCGAGGCGGGCCAGCTCGAGCTCGAGGAACTGGCGTTTAGCCCCTTCCGGCTCGTGGACGATCTCGTATCGCTTTGCGGCGGGGCTGTGACGCCAGGCGTCGCGTTGCTCGTCTGGGTCGACCCGAGCCTGCCGACGGAGCTCTATGGCGACGCGCTACGCGTGCAGCAGGTGCTGCAGAACCTGATTTCGAATGCGCTCAAGTTCACCACCTCAGGGTCCATCTTGGTCGAGGTCAAGCAAGCCGGCATGCGCGGCAGTGAGGCGATCGTCCGTTTCACGGTCAGCGACACCGGTATCGGCATCGATGCCGAGCAGGCGCAGCATCTCTTCGACCCCTTCGTACAGGCCGACAGCTCGACCACGCGCCAGTATGGTGGCACCGGACTCGGGCTGACGATCTGTCAGCAACTCGTCACTTTGATGGGGGGCGGCGCGATCGAGGTCGTGAGCACGCTCGGCAAAGGCGCGGCGTTCGCCTTCGAGTTGACGTTCCCCCGCACCGAGACCGCGACCCCGCTGGCCGCGAGCTACTCCTCCCTCGAAGGCAGGCGGGTCCTGTGCATCAGCGATCGGCCGCTCGTCGAGCCCTGGCTTCTTGGTCTGGAGACCTCGCTCGGCATCACGCTGCGGATGGCTCGAGGACGAGAAGAGGCGACCCCGATGGCGGCGCGCGCCATGGCAGCGGGCCGACCGTTTGACGTGGCCGTGGTGGATGGCGATTCGGCGGAGCACGGCATGGATGCGCCGCTTTCCGGACTGCCGCGGATTTTTCTTGCTCCTGGCGGTGGCGTCGCCGGAGCCGCGGACGAGCGTCGACCCGGGGCAACCGAGTCCGATGGCCGCGAGGCGACCGTTCGCCGCCTGGCGAGTCCCGTTCGCCAGGCGCACCTACTCGAGGCGCTGATGGCCCTTTGCGCTACGAGCCGATCGGATCGCGATACCCGGGCGGCTGCAGCACCCGCCCATGCCGCGGCACCGGCCTCGGCGGTCCTGGACGGGTTGCGGGTACTGGTGGTGGAAGACAACCGCATCAATCAACGGGTTGCCAAGATGATCCTGGAGAAGTGGGGTTGCAAGGTCGACGTTGCTTCGAGCGGCCAGGAAGCCCTCACCTGCCGCGACCGCGGCCACCATCAGCTCGTCCTGATGGACGTTCAGATGCCCGGCATGGACGGGTTGGAAACGACCGAACGGATGCGGGTCGGCGAAGCCGAAGGCGCCTGGCCACGATTGCCGATCGTTGCGATGACCGCCAACGCCATGAAAGGGGATCGAGAGCTTTGCCTGGGTGCCGGAATGGACGACTACGTATCGAAACCGATCGACCGCGCAGCACTGCTGGAGGTCATCCGGCGCAATGTCGCCGAGCCAGCTGGCCATGACACCGAACCGACACATTCGCGTGCCGCGACCTGACGCCCCTTGGGGAGTGGCTTCTCGGCATCTTCATCGTTCTCCCGCCATGGCCTTGACCGCGGCCCTCTACAGTCTGGACAACTGACGAGGTGATACACGATGGTTGGCCAGGCCCGCGAGCGTTCGGGGGGACTGCCAGAGGACTCCTGGGATCTCTACCAGGATCTCCTCGGCTCCGGTGTCCCGACATCGATTGCAGACGAAGCAGCGCGCCGCTGGGCGAGCGGCCGACGTGCGACCATGCCATGGCGCAAGCAGCGCACGCCGCAGCGCTGCCTCGTGCGGGAGCATGCCCGCCGCATCTGATCGAAGCACGGGCCGAAGGCGGAGGAAGCCCGGGTTGGTCAGCTTCCCGGGATCGCCGTCACGGGTTGCTCTGCGCTCGCGGGCTGGTCGGGGTCCGAAGCCGGCGGCGCGACCTCCTCGATACGGATCTCGCCCGGCGTCACCCCAAGATCCAGAAAGTCGAAGCCGCGCAAGATCGCGTCCTGCAGCCCACTGAGCTCCAGGGTGGCGACCGCGCCGCCATCCACGATCGCGACTTCCTGGCTGACCAACAGATCCCAGCGCTCGAAGGTCTCGCTGAAACGATCGATCATGCGCTGAAGCTGGGCGGTGGCGAGCTCGGGGGTGATTCCGGTCACGCCGCGGAGCTGGACGCTGCCGCGGGCGCGGTCGGCATCGACCACATCGAGTCCGAATCCGAGGGTCGCATCGTCACCCAGGTACAGCGCCTCGGCTTCGCCGCTGTCGTCCAGGCTGGCCAGGAGCGCATCGAGGCGGCCATTGTCGTTGCGCATGCCGCCCGTGGCGTCCCACTCGCCCGTGGGCAGTGCATCGTCAGGCAGGGGGCGTGCGCCTGTCGTGGTGCCGTCGAGGAGTCGGTCGAGCACCAATTGGAGCGCGGGCAAGGTGCTGGCGACCAGCAGCGTTCCCTTCTGGAAGGAAGCAAAAGCGCGGTCACCCATGGCGAGGATGCGGTTGCCGCGATACGACTGGGCTCCCTCCTCACTTTCGGTCATCTGTTCGATGGCGAACTTGAAGGGACGTACCCAACCGCGGAAGTTGATGGCGGCGACGATCGCGGGATCTTCGTTCCCAGGCAAGTCTTCGAGGGTGAAGGTGATGCTCGTCGGCAGCACGGCGCCGAAGTCGGAGACCGAGCGTTTCTGGCGCGGGAACCAAGCCGGAAGGTTCTTGCGGTCCTGCTCGTCGAGCTCCTGGATCACCGTCTCCAGCAGCTTCTGCATGCCTTCGTCCTCGATCATGTCGCCGAGCTCGGCGCTTCCCAGGCTCTCAGGGCCCGTGATGTGATCGGTATCGATCTGCTCGCCAGGGCTGGCCATCCACATGCAGCCGCCCACCATCGCCAGTACTGCGAGGAGTGCGAGCCCACCGCAGCCGATGAGCGCCTTGAGAAGACAGCCGCTCCCTTTCGAATCCGTCGCGTGCACCATCATCCGTCCAATCTACCAGCCTTGCCGCGGCCGCAGATGGCAGCCGACCGAGGGCAACGGATCGGGTGTGGTAGAAACCGCGCGCACGCCGCGCCCGTGTTTGAATGCGGCGCCAACACTCCCGCAGCTCGAGGATCCCGATGCAGGCACGCCCATCCGCTCCGTTGATTCCAACCCTTCACGTTGCCGATATCGAGCTTCCCCGCGAGCTCGAGGCGCTCTACGAGCTGGCCTACAACCTCTGGTGGTCGTGGACGCCGGAAGCCCGGCAGCTCTTCGCGTCGATCGATCCGCGGAGCTGGGCGCGCTACCGAAATCCCGTTCAACTCTTGATCAATGTCGAGCCCAAGCACTGGTATGCGCTGCTCGAGGACGAGGGTTTCCTGCGGCGCTACCAACGGGTGGTGCAGGAGCTGGACGACTACCTCGCCTGCCGTGGCGGCACCTGGTTCGCGCGTCAGCAGTTCGAGGGGCAGGACGGTGCGCCGGGGCAGATGGGGCTGAGCGCCTACGTGTCCATGGAGTACGGCCTGCACGAGAGCCTGGCCATCTACTCCGGTGGCCTGGGCATTCTTTCGGGCGATCACTGCAAGAGCGCCAGCGATCTCGGCCTGCCTTTCGTCGCCGTCGGGCTCCTCTACCGACGCGGCTATTTCCAGCAGACCATCGACGCCGAGGGCATCCAGCAGCACATCTACCCCGAGTACGACTTTTCACGACTGCCCCTCCGGCCGATCGCGAGCGCCACCGGGCGCGACGTTCGGGTCCAGGTGGCGCTTCCTGGCCGAGACGTGGTCGTCAAGCTCTGGCTCGCGCAGGTCGGGCGGGTGCCGCTCGTCCTGCTCGACACCGACTTGCCCGAGAACGATCCCAGCGACCGTCCGATCACCAATCAGCTCTACGTTCGGGGTCGCGAGATGCGCTTGGTCCAGGAATACGTGCTCGGCGTCGGCGCTGCCAAAGCCCTCGAGGCAATCGGCGTGACGCCGGCCATGTGGCATATCAATGAAGGACACAGCGCGTTCCTCCAACTCGAGCGGCTGCGCGCGATGGTGGCGACCCGGATCGACGTGGCGCAGGCCGAGGAGCAGCTGCAGGCCTCGACCGCTTTCACCACGCATACGCCCGTGCCGGCCGGCAACGAGCAGTTCGACCCCGGGTTGGTCGACAAGTACGCGGCGGCGATCAGCGAGGCGGCCGGGTTGGACCGGCACCGCCTGCAAGCATGGGGACGCGCACGACCGGAGGATGACAGCTTCAACCTGACTGCGCTGGCCATTCGGACGGCTTCCCTGACCAATGGCGTCAGCCGGCTCAATGCCGAGGTCGCGAGCGAGATGTGGGGCCACCTCTTTCGCGAGAAAGCGCCCCATGCGACCGGCGAGGGGGCGATCGGCTCCGCGACCGATTCCGCGCAGCCGATCTACCCGATCACCAACGGCATTCACACCAAGAGCTGGCTCGGCATGGAGCTCCGCGAGCTCTTCGAAGACCACTTGGGCCGGGACTGGTCGGCCCTGCTGCTCGAAGCGGATGGTCTCTCCCAGGTCGACGACATTCCTGACGAAGCGCTCTGGCGTGCCCATCTGGCGCAGAAGGCGCGGTTGGGTGCCTTCACCCGCTCGCGGCTGCGGCACCAACTGGCACGCCATGGCAAGTCGCCGGACGAGCTGCGCGCGGTGGACGGATGGTTCGACGACCGCGCGTTGACCATCGGCTTCGCGCGCCGATTCGCCACCTACAAGCGGGCGAACCTGCTGTTTTCCGACCGCGACCGTCTCCGTGCTTTGCTCACCGATCCGTCCCGTCCGGTCCAGATTCTCTTCGCGGGTAAGGCTCATCCCGCGGATCGCCCCGGGCAGAGCCTGATTCGCAACATCGTGGAGCTGAGCCACAGTGAGCGGCTCACGGGCTCCATCCATTTTCTCGAGAACTACGACATGCGCATGGGGCGCATGCTGGTCCAGGGCACCGACGTCTGGCTGAACACACCGCGGCGGCCGCTGGAAGCCAGCGGAACCAGCGGCATGAAGGCGGCTGCCAATGGCGCGTTGAACCTGTCGATTCTCGACGGCTGGTGGCCGGAAGGCTTCGATGGCCAGAATGGCTGGGCGATCGGCGGCGACGGAGACAGCAATCTCGACGACGACGCGCAGGATGCTGCGGACGCCGCCGCGCTCTATCGCCTGCTCGAGGACGAGGTGCTACCGGGCTACTACGACCAGGACGCGGCCGGCGTTCCGCGTGCTTGGGTCGCGCGCATGAAGCATGCGATCAAGACGCTGACGGGTGCGTTTTCCGCCGACCGGATGGTGCGCGACTACGTCGAGCGCGCCTACGTTCCTTGCTCCGGGCGTCGCTCGCAGCCTTCGTCTGTCGCGTAGCAGCCCTGCCTACGAGTGCTCGGCCCGTCGGGTAGGATGGTTCCATGCTTTGGTTCCAGACAATCCTTCTTGTCCTGACGGGCGTGGGGGCTGGCGAGATCGACTGTCCTCGTGGCATGAACGCTGTGCCCAGCGGAAGCCTCGTGGATGCTGGCGGGCAGGCGACGGCCATCGTGCCGTTCTGCCTCGACCGCACCGAGGTTTCGCTCGAGGCCTACGGCGCATGTGTTGATGCCGGGGAATGCCAGCCGGCCCACGAGACCGTCCAGATCCCGAACATGACCGACGAGCAGCTGGCCTTGTGGAGTCGTGCGTGCAATGCGCGGGACGGATCCCGTGTTGCCCATCCGGTCAACTGCGTCGATCATGGACAGGCCGAGGCGTATTGCGCATGGCGCGGCTTTCGGCTGCCGACCAGCCCGGAGTGGTCCTGGGCGGCCCAGGGCGGTGAGGAAGAGCGCCCCTTCCCGTGGGGCTCCGTGGCGCCCAGCGAGAGACGGACCAATGCCTGCGGCAGCGAGTGCCGCGAACGCTTCCTGGCGCAGGGCATGGCCTGGCGATTGATGTACTACGGGGACGATCGTTTCCCGAACACC
>CALFAM010000020.1 GCA_937948815.1 uncultured bacterium | reverse complement strand
ATCCACAGGATCGCGGCCACCAGGAGCATGTTGAACGCCGCCATCCCGCTCGAGCCCCACAGGGCAACGAAGGGCGCCGCAAACAGCGAGTAGACGAAAGGCTTGCCGAAGTAGAAGGTGCGCCAGCCGTCGGGGCTGGCGAGGATCAAGTTGCTGACCGTCAGGTAGGGGTACTCATCGAAGAGGCGTTGCAGGTCCGTGTTGTCGCAACGAAGGTCGCGATCGTGGACCAAGCTCTCTGCGGCCAGAATATAGGCAGGCTCATCCGCGCGGAAGGTGGCCGGGAACCCGGGCTTTGTCTGGGAGATCGGCAGGGCGACCAGCACGGCGCTCAAAAGCGCCAGCGCCAAGAAGACCGTGCGATTCATCTCACTCCGGGGGCGGTGGCACGAAGAAGGCTTGGGTGTCGCCCCGGCTTGCGAAGGTTCCCTGGGGGTTGTCATAGCGTCTGCTTTCGCCCGTCACGGTGTCTTCCACCGTTAGCGTGTAATCAAGATTAGATAGTGCGCCATAGAATACCCAGAAATGGTCATTGGCGTTCCGGCCATCGAGTACCTTCACGACCAGCTCGATGTTGGACTCACGAAAGAAGTGGAAGGCGCCGGTGTCGGGAGACAGGCGCACACCGCCTCCCGGGCCGGTTTCGGAGCCGAGGCGCCAGTCGACGGTGACGCGAAAGCGATCTTGTTGCAAGCACAGCGTACTCGCGTCCTCGATGCAGGCTTCGTCGTCCTTGGTCGTGATCGGTGTAGCCGCGGTGCGGGGCTCCTTGCCGCGTACCGCCCCCAACGGGCTTGCGTCCGTCGCGTCCAGCGATGCGATGAGATTCGACGTCTCCGGCGGATCCCCTTCGAACGCGCGTGTATCGCCCCGACTGGCGAAGGTTCCGCTCGGATTCTCGTAGATCTTGCAGGCTGCGGTCTCGGTGTCGACCACGCGCATCGTGTACCGCGTGTTGGATAGCGCGCCGTAGAAGACCCAGTAGAAGCCGTTCGAGTTGGAGCCGTTCAGCACCTTGACGATCAGCTCAGTGTTGGTCTCGTTGAAGAAGTAGAACGTTCCGGTGTCGCCGTTCTGAGGGCCGCGGCGACCCGCTCCCTCGTTGTCGTCGAAGTCTTGCCAGCGGACGTCGAGCCGGAAGCGCTGATCACGGAGGCAGAGCACCGTGTCGTCGTCCGGGTCGGTGACGCAGGGGCCCGGGGGAACGGTCGGCTCGCCCTCGGACGTGGTGCAGGTCAAGCCGAACGGTGGCGGTGGTGGTGGTGGGGGATCGATGGCCAGCAGAGCCGGTTCGACGATCGGGTCCGTGAGCAGGTCATAACCGCGAGAATTGGTGTGCCAGGGGTCGAAATAGTAGAACTCGAAAAGGCCCGCGGTGCCATTCAGATACTCGAACGGATCAGCGAACAGCTGCTCGTCCATCTCTGCCTGGTATTCCAGCCAACCACGGAATACCGCGGTGCGCTCGTTGTCCGAATCCAGTCCCGATCCCGGCCCACGGGGAATGACCGACAGCACGATCGGGGTCATGCCGGCCTCTTCCACCTTGCGCGCCATCTCGCGAACGTTGAAGCGCATTTCGTTGATGGTCGTGTAGCCTGAGAGGTCGTTGGTGCCTTCCATCAGGATGACGACCGAGGCGTCCGGGTGCGCGGCGAGCACGGAGTCGAGGCGGGACACGCCTTCCCGCGTCCGTTCACCGCAGAGCCCTGCGTTGACGAACACCACCTCACGCTCGCTGGCTGCCAGGCGGCTGGCGAGCCGGGGCGGGTAGCCTCTGTCCGTCGAGTCGCAGGTGGCTGAGGTGTCACCGAAGCCGCGCGTGATGCTGTCGCCGAAGGCGATGACCTTTACCGGCTCTGCATGGGCTGCTGGCGTCAATCCGGTCACGAGCAGAAACAGGGAAAGCCCAAGGGCGCCATGAGCGGAGACTCGCTGGTAAACGTTCATGTTCTTGTTGCCAGACGTCGGTTGAGAACCCAGCCGCCCAGGCGATGGATGTTTCGATCGAAAATTTCGCACACCACCGACCAAGCGCTTACCGTGCCAATCGAATCATACAACAGCCGACTGAAGCAGTTGAACCGCCGGGCGGTGTGGGCCCCGGGGCGGGGCAGAGCGCTCAGGTCAGTGGGTGATCGGCAGCGGCCAGACGATCTCGTCGCTCTCGAGGCAGCGATCGGTGGCATCTTCGGTCATGATTTCGCCGTGCTGGAGGAAGACTTCGGCCTGCGCCTCGAGTGTTTGGTATCCGAAGGCGATGCCCGCGGGCAGGTAGATCGCCTGCCGCTCTGTTGCGGCCAGCTCCAAGCAGAGTGGAGGGCCGGGGCCGGCGCCACGAAGGTCGACCAACACGACGTGGATGCGTCCTTGCGTGCAGCGCACGAAAAGAGCCTCCTCCCAAGGCGAGCCCAGGCAGCGCGGCTGACGCACGGCGCCGGCCGATGCATGGATGAGAACCTCTGTGCGCGCGACGACTGGTTCCAGGCCGCGATTCTCGAGATGCCAGCGGCCCCAGCCGCGCGTGAAGAAGCCGCGCCGATCCGCCGGCGTCTGGGCCTCGAGTCGCAGCGCACCGGGAATGGGCAGCTCGTCGATTTTCATCGTGACAGGGCGATCGTGGCGCTACGGCAGGATCTCGACGTCCGGGATGGCGACCACGAATCGGGTGCCCGCAGCGCGCAGGTCGGCGAGCTGTGATTCGATCTCAGTACGCAGGTTCCAGGGCAGGATGAGCACGAAGTCGGGGCGATTCTCGCGCAAGGCCTCGGGCGCCAGGATCGGAATGCGGGTCCCGGGCAGGAACTTGTCCTGCTTGTGGGGGCTGCGATCGACGGTGAAGGGCAGCAGGTCGCGGCGTACACCACAGTAGTTGAACAGCGTGTTCGCCTTGGCGGGAGCGCCGTAGCCTGCGACCGTGGCACCGGATTCGGCCTGCTCGATCAAGAACGCGAGCAAGCGCCTGCGGATGCCCCGAACGTGGTCGGCGAAGTCACGATAGGGCGCGGCGGTATGGTAGCCCTTGGCTTCTTCCTCGTCTGCCAAGGCTGTGACGCGCTCATGCACGTCGCGCGGCGTCCCGTCGGTGCGGTGGGCGAAGAGGCGGAGTGAGCCGCCATGGGTGCCGAGGCGCTCGACATCGAATACGGTGAGGCCGTGTGCGGCCAGAACGCTGCGAGCCGAGAGCAGCGAGAAGTAGGAAAAGTGCTCGTGGTAAATGGTGTCGAACTGATTGTTCTCGACCAAGGCCATCAGGTGCGGGAACTCGATGGTGAGCACGCCGCTCGGGGCGAGAACGCGTGCCAGGCCGGCGACGAAGTCGTTCAAGTGCGGGGTGTGGGCCAGCACATTGTTGGCGACCATCAAGTCGGCACGCCGTCCCTCTGCGACCAGTTGGTCGGCGAGGTTCGTGCCGAAGAACTCGGTCACGGTCGGGATACCGATCTTCTCGGCGGCTGCCGCGACATTCCGCGCTGGCTCGATGCCGAGAACCGGAATCTCCCGTTCGCGAAAGAAGCGCAGCAGGTAGCCGTCATTCGAAGCCGCCTCGATGACCAGGCTTTCGGGGCCTAGCTCGAAGCGCTCGCACATCGCGTTGGCATAGGCTTCACAGTGTGCGAGCAGGCTGTCGGCGAAGGATGAGAAGTAGGCGTAGTCGCGAAAGATCGCTTCCGGGCTCTCGAATGCCGGCAGCTGCACCAGGTGGCAGTGTGTGCAGCGGAAGACGTGCAGCGGGAAGAAGGTCTCGGGCTCATTGCATGCCGCAGCGCTCAGATACGAGTTGGCGAGCGGCGAGACGCCGAGGTCGACGAAGGTATCGTCGAGCGGTTGGGAGCAGAAGCGGCAGGCAAGTTGGGTCATCTGAAGTGAAGAAGAAAGCTTGTTCGGAGATATAGAACCGCAGGCGCGTCTCGGTCGTTTGACCGTCGCGCGGATGCCTGCGGGCAATCTGTGGGCGGCGAATGCTAGCATGACCGGCCGCTGCCGCGACTGCTCGGCCGCCGCCCATGAGACTCGGTGACGCCATGCTCGTTCGTCAGCTCTCTCCAGACCCACTCGAAGCGCCTACGACGGAGCAGGCACGCCCACGTGCTGCGCCTCGTGATCGCCGATGGGGGAATGGACTGTATTCCGCGCACCTGGCAACCGTCTGCGCGCTGGCCCTCTCGAATCTCTTCCACGGATTGATCCTGGTCTGGACCGCTGTCGCCTGGAGGCGCGGCCGACTGGTGCGCTGGCAGTGGTCGCGCTTGGCGCCGGTGCTGGTGCCGCTCGGGCTCTACAGCTTGTTCCTCGCGGTTTCGGTCGCCATGTCAATCGATCCCGCGAGCAGCCTGGACGAGCTCGACGAAGTGTTGGCGCTCGCGACCCTCCCGATGGCGGCGTTCTGGATCCGGGGGCCGCGTGCGGTACGCCTGCTGTGCGACCTCCTGATCGGCATGGTCACCGCCGTGGCCCTCTGGGGTATCGGCCAGTACTATCTGACGCCGCTCGGAAGCATTCACGATCGCATTCCAGGTCCGTTCTCTCATTACCAGACCTTCGCCGGCATCTTGTTGATCGGCGCGTTGCTCGTCCTCGCGCGGGTCGCGGCCCCCGGGGCGCGCCAGCACTGGTGGAATTGGTGCGCCTTGGCGATCATCCACTGGACGCTCTTCCTCACCTTGACGCGCGGCTCCTGGGTAGCATTGGCCGCCGCCTTTGGCATTCTGGTCGTGATCCGAGGCCGACGCCGCACACTCGGTTTCGGCGTAGCGGGGCTGTTGTTGGCGTTGGTGCTGGCGCCCGCCTCGTGGCAGACACGCGCCAAGTCGATCTGGGATTTGCGTGATCCTTCGAACTACGATCGCCTCTGCATGCTCGAGGCTGGAGCCTTCATGGTGCGGGAGCGACCCCTATTCGGGATCGGCCCTGGACAGGTCGCCGAGCGCTATGCGATCTACCGTCACCCGACGGCCCCTCGGTACCAGGTCAAGCACTTGCACAACAGCTTCGTCCAGCAAGCGGCCGAGCGCGGTTTGCTCGCCCTGGGCGCCTACCTCTGGTTGATGGTGGCCAGTGCCGGCCTCGCCTATCTCGGATATCGGCGCACCCGAGGTGCTCGCGACGGCCGAGCGGGTCTCTACCTGGGTGTGTTGTTGGTGATCGTCGGCTTCAACGTCGCCGGTCTTTTCGAGGCCAACTGGCGCGATACCGAGGTCCAGCGACTGCTGCTCTTCGTGGTGGCGATCCCGCTGTGTCTGCGTGCCGCTCGTGCGCCTCGAGCCGAGCCTCGGGTGGACGTCGCGGAGCGCGTGGGAAGCCAGTAGTCGGGTGCAGCGATCGACGCGTCAAGGATCGTCGATCGCGAGCTGGAGCAGTAGCGTCCGTTGGCGCGGGCTGAAGTTGTCGTCCGAGAGCAGGTAGACCAGCGTCTTTCCTTGCGGCCCGACCCGAGAGGCCGAAGCCTCGAAGTTGTCGACCGGGTGCTGGGGATCCATGCGTGCAAGCTCTTCCCCCACCAGGTGGGCACCGGGAACGATCGTTTCCGCGCGCAGACGCGAGAGGCGCACACGAACACCGTCGGCTCGGGAGTAACTGCGCTCGACCAACAGGACGTCGCCTCCGGGCAGCGGTGCCAGGCTCGTTGGTGCGAATGGCTCTGAGTGCTGTAGCGAGATTCGTTTCCAACGGGTCTCGAGACCCCCGATCCATCCCCGGATTCGCCCGCGGCGATCGAGAAAGGACTCGGAGATGAGCAAGAGGTGCCCGTTGGCGAGCTGAGCCAAGGCTTCCATGCCGCCATTCTCGTCGGCTTGGTGAATGGCTCGGGGGTGAGGATGAAAGCGCGGTACGCCCGTGACGCCTGCCATTCCGTGAACGCCATCGTCGCCAGGGTAGCGCCACAGCCGATGTCGCCCCTCGAAAGAGACCAACCAGCTCTCGCCAAGGTCGATCAGCTCTTCTGCATCGCGCATCATGCGACCGGCAATCGGTTGGCCAGCGGGATCGAGCAAGGGACCGACGTGGCCGTCGCCGACGCTGGTGAGTCGGCCCGTGGCATCGTGAACCAGTGGCACGCTGAGCCACGAGCCGTGGTCGGACACGGCGATCATGCGCGAGGCATCAGGGGCCAGCTCCATACCCGAGTAGCCGCCGAATGCCAGGTCGTCGGCGCTCAGCTCGAGTGCGGCGAGCAGACGCATCCTGCCGATCGGAGTCTCCTGGGGAATCACCGCCCGGGCTTCGATCTGGATCGCGCGCGTTGCCGTGACCTTCGGCCCTTCTTCGGCAGACGTCGCCCGTGCCGGAGGCACCAAGGCCGCCGTCAACAGCGTCAGGCTGCCGGCCAAGCAAAAGACAGGCAGCAGGGCCGAACGCCAGCCGTTGGAAAAGAATGACTTCATGGCTGGCGAAGGATGCCGATCAAATGGCTATGCGCCGTCGGCTGAAGGATGGTCTCGAAGTGGCCGGCATCGACCGCAAAGACGTCGCCGACCATGGCCGCGCGCTCGGCGGCCCCCAGGTGGAGCTGGCTCGTGCGGGTGGCATGGCCATCACCCAAGGCGGTGATCTTGGCGTGCAGCGCGGGTTGCTTGCGAATTTCCTTGTCTCCAGTCATGCCCAGATGCCATGTGCCGTCCTCTTCCTGCGATAGGACTGCCTGGCTCGGTGTCTCCCAGTCGACGTTCTGAATCAAGTGGTACCGCGACTCCGCTGCCACGGGCCCGCCGTCCGCGAGCACCGCCTGGAGGCGCTGGCTGCGGTCGAGCATCGTGGCGAGATGGCGCGATCGTTGCTCTGGAGATCCGAAGCGAGCCTCGGGGGGCTTGCGCTTGGCAAGGCTGCGTGTGGCCCGAGGGCTCCAGATCCCCCAGCCGTAGCGCTCCCAGCTCGCAGGATCGAAGAGGTCGACCGCCATGGGCTCACCCGCCGCGTCGACGAAGAGGTCGGTCCGGTACGTGGGGAGATCTTGAAAGAAGGCGGTGATCGTGAAGAACATCTCGGGCTCGAAGCGTCGCCCGAAGAAGGGAACGTAGCGCCGACCCCGGGTCATCTCGCGCAACGTACGCAGGCTGCCACCATTGGCGGTTCCCACCAACACGACGTTGTGAATGGTCAGCTCTGGTGCGGGTTGGGCCGTGCCAGCTTCGGCTTGTGCCAGGTCGGCCGATCCAAATCGTGCCAGCCAGCGGCAGATGGCGCCGCCGTTGGACTGGCAGACGAGGTCGACGGCCAGGCTCTCTTCGCCGTGCGCCTCGCGTACCGCGCGCAGCTGGTCGAAGAGCTGACGTGCGGACACCACATTGTCCTGTCGCCAGTCGTAGGCGTAGAGAAACAGATCGTCTTGGGCCGTTGGTGCGGCAAGGTCGCCCAGGTGGTAGCCGTGAGACGTGAAGAGATCGACCAGCGGTTGGTAGACCCACTTGCGCAGGCCGAGCAGACGGATCTTGCGCAGGATGCCGTCCGCGAACAGCGGGCGCGAGGGCGACCCATCGATCGTCAGGGCGATGCCGTAGCCGCCGTCATGCGGCGTGACCAGGTTGCGTCCGCGTCCCCAGGCCACCCTGTCCTGGTCGCGATCGCGCAGGACGCTGCCGGTGATGCCGGGTACGAAGACGAGAACCCGTTTGGGGGCATCTGCCTCTGGCGAGTCACCGACCTGGGGTGTAGCGCGGCCACTGCAGCTGATCGTGCCGAGCAACGTGATGCCGATCAGCAGCCCGCCGATCAGCAGTCGGCACGCTCGCCAGCGGCCCAGTCCTCGCAATTGTCCCCATTCACGCATCACATCAGTCTCCGCAGCGTGAAGGATGCCGCGGAGAGCGCGGAGTATACCGATTCTCGCCGGATCATCAGGATGCCGACGGCCGCGAGGCTTCGAGCTACTCGGAGGCGCCGGTGAGCGCAGCGGCCGCTTCCCGGCCGCGACGACCTGCGGCCGACGGATCGAAGGCGGAGGGAGCGCTTCGAGGAGGACCGTCGGGCGACTCACCAACCGCCTCCTGGCCGACCACGTGAACCGTCTGCGTCGGATAGGCGAAGGCCACACCGAGCTCCTGCGCGAGGCGCAGAATGTCTAGGGCGAGCCGGTGGCGCGCGGCGAGCTCGCGGGTCCAATCAGGCGTCTCGAAGAAGAGGTAGAGCATGACGTCGATCGCGGAGGCCGAGAACCCTTTGACGTGTACCTCGAAGTAGTCCTTGCGGGTCTCGGGATGGCGGCGGATCAGCTCGCGCACACCTTCAGTGAAGGCCTCGAGCTTGTCGGCCGGGGTGTCGTAGGTGAGACCCACGGTGGTGCTCCAGCGGCGGTAGCGACGGGCGCCATAGTTGTCGACCGCGGTGCTGATCAAGCGGGCATTGGGGACTGTGACCAATGAGTTGTAGAACGTGCGCACCCGCGTGCTGCGGAAGCCAACCTCGTCGACCGTCCCTTCGACATCCTCGATAACCACCCAATCGCCGACCGCGAACGGGCGGTCGAGGATCACCATGACCGAGCCGAAGAGATTCTTCACCACATCCTGGGCAGCCAGGGCAACGGCGATACCGCCAATGCCGAGGCCGGCCAGCAGGCTCGAGATGTCGATGTCCAGGTTGTCGGCAATGAACACCAGGCCGAAGGCGGCCACGAAGAGCTTGAGCGACTTGCGGACCAGTGGCGCCAGCAAGTCATCGAACTTCGATTCGGTGGTCGCTGCCTTCGCTTGTAGGACTTCGGCGAAAAGATCGGCAAAGCGATAGGCCACCCAGACGACCGCCACCACCACGGCGAATCGCACCGAAACCAGGAGGATCTGCAGCACCGAGACCGGTAGATCCAACCAGAAGATGCCGCTCCACCACAGGAGGCCGGCCATCAACAGCCCAACGGGCCGCAAGGCGTTGGCCAACGCGTCGGTGTCGACGGTGTCGAATCGGCGGCTGAGCTGGCCGATGACCGAGCGGCGCAGGATGGACGCGACCAGCCGCTCGAGGAGCAACCCGAGCATGATCAGGGCGAGCAACCCGAGCCACTGCCACGTCTCGAGGAGGAAGGTCGTTCGCTGGAGCGACGACGGCACCTGCTGACGCAGCCACATGCCGGCGGTGGTTGGCCCTTCCTGCACGCCCTCGACGACGCGCCAATCCTGGCTCGATCGATACAGTCTGGGCACCTGCTCGAGTGTTTTCCGGGTGAATCGCCAGTCGCCCGCGGCATTGGGGGCCAACACGATCTCTCCCAGCTCACGAACGGGCAAGCGCCAGGGGGGAGCGTCTTGTTGGTCGGACAGACTCGATGGGTCGATTCGCTCGACCCGGTCGAGAATCGCCTTGAGCTGGCTCGCGAGCTCGCGACCGCGGTGGGCCCGTAGCGCCTTGGGCACCTCGGATAGGTCGAGTACGGCAGCCGCGCGATCCAGGCTCGCGGGCGTACCGTCGTCATCGTAGAAGGCGCCGAGGAATGTCTCCAGGGATGCCCGTGGCGAAAGCCTAGAAAGGGGGACCTCTGGAGCCGCTGTCTCGGGCTCGGCTTCGGTGGTGGGCGGTGGAGGAGTCGGTGGGAACTGTGCCTCGAGAGGCGGTACTGCATAGGCGATGGAGGCGAGCAAAATTAGCCGAAAGGTGAAAGACTTTATGCGTGTGCTCATGGCTTGATGGTCCCCTAGGTGCCGGATGCGCGCAGTATGTAGCAATCGCCCGCTGCAACCCAAGGTGAGGTCTCCTCCAGGGTGGGCAGGACCTCGTGGCGCCGAGAGCGCTGTCGGTTCTCATCGGCCGTGTTTTTCTTTACAGTAGAGGGTATCTTGGCGATCTGGGAGATGAGCTCGGCGATCGATGGCGCCGCCCGCGGTTTGGCTTGGGGGCCTCCGAGGGCGACAGGGGAGGGTGTGTGGTGAGGCGAGATTCAGCAGTCTTCGATCGGGCTTCCGAAGCGCTCGAGAGCGCGACAAGACTCAGCACGCCGCAGGCAAGAGGAACCATCCGGATCGTGCTGCGCAAAGGCGGGCTGGACGCCGCCTCGGTGACGGTCGACGAGATTCGCCGCGCATTGGCCGAGCTCCTGCCGCACGAGCTGTCGGTGCGGGGCTACGAAAGTGCCGACACCATTTGCGCCAGGATCGACGCCTCCCTCGCGCAACAACCCTGACTTGACTCTCTCAGCGCGCCATCCGAGCGCTTCAAATCGAAAAGGCCAGGCATCTCTCGACGCCTGACCTCCGATTCGCTTCGCGGGCTATGCCGCTCGACGATCCCTGACTTCGCACGTTACGGGATCGTAACCGACCACACTGAGGTGTCGCCGCTCTCGAATCCGTCGGCGAAGATCTCGTCACCACCTCCGGTGAGGGTGATGCCAGCCGCGTAGACGTCGATCGACCGCGCGGTACCGCCGGTCTCGTCTCGATTGTCGGTGAAGATCGCGATGAGTCGGTTCATCGCCACGTCCATGCCGTTGTAGTCACCGAACTCGAAATCGTTGGGACTTCCTGTGTTGCTGTCCGGTGAAGTTACCGTGGTCAGACGGGCTGGTGCTGACCAGGTCTGCGCACCATCGTCGGACATCGAATAGAACACGTCGACACCGCTGCGGCCGGTGACGCGGGTGTCGTAGAACATGACGTAGACCTTGCCGTCGGGGCCGACGGCGAGCCACTGGTGCCAGCGATCGACCGTCAGCTCATCGGCCGTTTCATGGGGCGTGGTCACCGTCCAGGTGTCACCGCCGTCGCGCGAGTAGGCGACCTGGATACGGGCGTGGTTGTTGTCGGGGTTGCCGCCAGTGGGGCCGGTGCTGTCCGTCCAGGCCGCGTAGATGCTGTCGCCAAAGGGACCATCAGAGTAGTCGACGGCGACGGAGTTGTAGATGAAGACCTGGCGTGCGTCGGTCGACGGAATCGGGAAGATGAAGGACCCTTCCGTGTTCGCGACGGTAACCACGCCGTTCTCGAAGGTGACGCCGCCGTCGGTCGAGCGCTTGAGCACGATCCGCTGGCCGGTGAAGTCCGGCCAAAAGTAGTAGACCGTGCCAGCTTTGTCCGTCGTGATGTCGGAGCCGATACCGCGTGGATCGGAGGTGAAAGACTGAATGGTGAAGGTGTTGCCGAGGTCGGTGGAGCGAGCAAACTGCATCGTGTTGAAGACACCATTCGTCTGCTCGTGCCAGGTGACGTAGATGTTGTCGCTGTGCGGCGATGTGGGGGATCTGTCGACATGGATGTACTCCTTGTCGACGCCACTGCCGAGCTCGCGGCGAGGATCATTGCCGGGCTCGGTATCGAGATCGGTCCAAGTCTGGCCAGCGTCTGCCGAGCGATAGAAGAACACCGCAGATCCGAGGGTTGCCGTATAGGCCTTCGTGCCATCGACCGACCATTCGATGGTCGGGTCGCAGCACGTACCACCAAGCGGCAAGGCTGCGGCCTGTACCCACGTCTCGCCCCCATCGGTCGAGAAGTGCATACGCTGGCCACCACCCGGGCCGTTGGTTCCGGCGATGACCTGATCGGGGTTGGTCGGGTTGATCGAGATCGCTGATTCGGCCGCGCCGATCGGATTGGTGACACGGACCTCTCCCTCGAGCGAGCGCACCTCGGCGCGATCGATCTCAGCGACGACTTCGGCACGCTTGGCAAAGAACTCTTCGGCAGGCGTACCTCCTTGAGAGGTGTCGATCTTCCAGTCGTTGTGCTGGCCGCCCGAGCCGGTGTAGATCTTTCCGTCAATGAGGAAGCCACCATGCTCGAGGAAGAATCGCGGCAGTCCGCTGCGCGGATACTGAACGCCCATCTTCTCGGTGCCCATCATGGTCTTGCGTAGATGGACACGATAGAAGGCTGGAATGCCCTCGCCGAGCTCGCGTTCATTGGGGGCGAGATACTCGATGTCTTCGAGCGTCAGCTCGTAGTTGCGGTCATCCCAAGGCCCGATACCAACAAGGGAGCTGTAGTCGACACGTGCATCGACTCCTCGGCTCTGGTCGATGGTCTGTGCGTCTAGCTTTGGCACGGCCATGAGCAGCAGGCCGGCTGCAGCGAACATGGCGATGGTCGTGATTCGGCGGGTAAAGCGAGGCATGGCGGGTCTCCTCTAGTTCAGCCGGTGGACAAGCGCCCGTCTTGACCCGCACCGTAGCCTCGGCAAGGGATGCGGGAATGAATGCGTGAGCGATTCTCTCGGCGGTATTTCAAGCTCCCAGCACGCACCATCGAGGAAACAGCCGGCAGTCGATGACTTGACAGCCGGTGGATGCAGAGTGCCAGGCAGTGATTAGAGGTGCTGATGCAGCGATCTCCTTCGAAGCCAGCCGAGTTTCTCGGTTGAGAGAGCATGTCTTGGGTGCGGCTCACGGATGGGCAGTCGCGCGACGGCTAGTCCCTGAGTCTGACCATCCGCGAAAATCGGCTAGGCTGTCTAGTAGCTTACCACTCGGCGAGAATCCTGACGTTGATGTCGTCGAGGAAAAGGAAGCCGCCGTACTGTCCGGTGGTGTCGAGCACTTTGTAGGAGATGCGGATGTCGCAGCAGCCCGCGGCCGCCGCTGCCTGCTGGACAGCATCCTCGAGCGCCAGTTGGAACTGCCCTTGATCGTTGGTGCCGACGAAGACCCCCGAGTTGGCGGACGTCGTGAGCCCGCCGCGCTCCTCAGCGGTCACCTGAGCGCCGAAGGTGCCGACGAGCAGGACGATGGCGAGGGTTGCGGCTAGCGCGAAGGCGCCGGAGATCGCGGCGCGGCGAGGATGGACTTGGCGATGGTCGGTCATGGATGTGCCTCTCTGGTAGTCGTGGGTCGAATTCGTCGCGAGATGCGACGTTTGCGTCTCTTCTCGTACAGGCGTCTTTCCTTCGATCGCGGTATCAGGCTCGAGCATCGGTCGTGTGGCGACGGCCGTTCCTCTTGCAATCGCGGGCGAATTCAGGGGCTTTCTGGCGCCAAGCTGTGGTAAAAACGCCGATCGCGCCATTGCGGGAACCCGATCGCGGGGGCCATCGCGGAGGCACGTCGCCCCACACCGCGCATTCCACGACTGCGTGTGTTCCACCACGGGAGCCTTCGAACGTGAGCCAGACCGAAGCCACCATGCAGAAGATCGTGTCGCTTGCCAAGCGGCGCGGCTTCGTTTTCCAGAGCTCGGAGATCTATGGCGGACTGCGCTCGGCCTATGACTTTGGGCCAATGGGTGCGGAGCTCAAGCGTAATCTGATGAACGAGTGGTGGCGCGCCATGGTGCACAGCCGTGAGGACATCGTGGGCTTGGATGCGTCGATCCTCATGCATCCCCAGGTGTGGAAGTCGAGCGGCCATCTGTCGTCGTTTTCGGATCCGCTGGTCGACTGCCTGGTGTGCGGAGAGCGTTTTCGCGCCGACAAAGCGCCGCGCGTAGCGGAGGGGAGCGATGCGCCCATCACGCTGGCGGACAAGGGACGCGCCAAGGCAGCGCTCGAGAAGCTTCAGGAAGCCCACGGCGTGAGTCTGACGCGCTCCGGCAAGACGCTGGCCGGAGCCCAAGCCTCCGATCGTGGCTACGTCTGTCCGAACTGTGGCTCGCCGTTCCTCTCCGACGAGCGACAGTTCAATCTGATGTTCCGAACTTTCATGGGGCCGGTCGATCCGATCGGCAAGGTCGTCGATACGGTCCGGGCTGCCGTCGAGAGTGGCGAAGACGGCAAGGCGATTCGTGCTCGAGTCGAAGACGCGCTGGCCGAGTCGACGGTCTACATGCGCCCGGAGACGGCGCAAGCGATGTTCGTGCAGTTCCCCAACGTGGTCCAAGCAATGAGCCCGAAGATCCCGTTCGGAATCGCCCAGATGGGCAAGAGCTTCCGCAACGAGGTGACGGTCGAGCACTTCGTCTTCCGCTCTGTCGAATTCGAGCAGATGGAGATGGAGTACTTCGTGCCTCCTGGCGAGGGGCCCAAGTGGCTCGACTACTGGAAAGACGAGCGCATGCGCTGGTGGCAGTCCGTGGGCCTCAAGGCCGAGAATCTGCGGTTCCGGGAGCACGACGACGACGAGCTGGCTCACTACTCCGACGGTTGCTTCGACGTCGACTACCAATTTCCCTGGGGGTGGGATGAGCTCGAGGGCATTGCTTCCCGCACCGACTACGACCTCAAGGCACACGCCGCGGGCTCGGGCAAGAAGCTCGACTACTTCGATCCGCAGGCGACCAATCCCGAGACGGGCAAGCCGGGCTGGCGATTCGTGCCCCACGTGGTCGAACCAGCCGCTGGCGCCACCCGCGGTGCGCTGGCGATTCTCTGTGATGCCTACGACGAGGAGCCGGCGGATGCGGATGGCAAGGGTGCGCGTACGGTGCTGCGGCTGCACCCGAGGCTCGCGCCGGTCAAGGCGGCCGTGTTGCCGCTGGTCAAGAAGGACGGCATGCCCGAGGCCGCGCGCGCAATCGTCGAGCAGTTTCTCGACGCCGGAATCAATGCCAAGTTCGATCAGCAGCACGCGATTGGCAAGCGTTACGCGCGTCATGACGAGATCGGTACGCCCTTCTGCCTGACCGTGGATGGCCAGACCGCGAGCGACGAGACGGTCACGATTCGCTACCGGGACGACCGTCGCCAAGAGCGCATCGCCGCCAGCGAGGCGGTTACTGTGGTGCAGGAAGCGCTGCGCCGCTAGCGCGAGCTGATGACAGCACCTAGCGGGCTCGGCTTTCCGACGCTGTCCGAGGCCCTCAGCCGCTCATTCTCCTCCCGCGTTCGAAGCCGTGGCCGGTCATATGCCGAGGTCGGCCGGGTCGCCATCCTGTCCGCGGACCAGGACCTGGTGCAGGTCTACGTCCATGGCTCGGGGACGTACGACGTCACCCTGGAGCACGATCCGGGCGTCAAAGCGATCTTCGCCTCGTGCACCTGCCCGCATTTCGAGCAGCGCTTCGAGGCTTGCAAGCACATCTGGGCAACCGTACTCGTTTGCGATCGAGAGGGCCTGCTCCGTTCCGCGCTGAAAGCGGAGGTTGCTGCCCTGGTTCCGCGTCAGCCGGAAGCTACGAAGGAAAGCGGGCATGTCCATGCGGAGCCGGCGCCAAGGGCACCGACCATCCGCTGGCAGACCCAACTCGACGACGTGGTCGATCGCCTGGACCGTCTGTCCATCCAGGAAGACTCGTGGACCCGCGATCGACAGATCCTCTATCGCTTCGACGTTGATCGCTCGGCGCGGCGAGACGAAGCCGAGATCGATCTGGTGCACCGAGATCCGCGGCCGACTGGAGGCTGGGGCCCGCTCCAGCACGTTGCACCGGACGAGTCCGCCGTGTCCCGCCTTCACGACAGCACCGACCGGCTGTTGCTGTCCATGATCGCCGGTGGCACCGACCGGGATCGCCACGCGATCTACCACCGTGACGGTCGCTTGCCGCGTTCTTTTGGCCTGCCCCGGCCCATCCAGGCGGTTTGGCTACGACTTGCCGCGGAGAGTGGCCGACTGCTGGCCGCCGAACGCGGTCGGGAGCCCGTGCAACTCGAATGGGTTGGCGATGTGCCGTCGACACTTCACCTCGAGGTGGTGGAGAGCGAAGAAGAGGAAGCGTGGGTCGTGCACGGACATCTAGAGTGCGAAGGCGAGCGCCGCGACCTCGGTGCTGTTCGCCTCGCCCTGTCCTCCGGGCTCTTCCTCGACGACGGCCGCCTCGGGTTGATCGAAAGGGTCGCGGCCATGCCCTGGATCGCTTCGCTCTCGCGTCTGGGCGCGATCGTGGTGCCGAAAGAAGACGAGGTCGCCTTCGTCGAACGGCTGCTGCCGCTGGCCGAAGAGGTCGATTTGGCGCTGCCCGAGGCGCTGCGCTGTCGCGAAGTGGAGATCGAGCCGCAGCCGATGGCGCGTTTCTTTCAGATCGAGGATCCCTGGCAGACTGGCAGCTCACTGCGCATCGAGCTGTTTTTCGACTACTTCGGCACGGTGGTTGGCGAGCAGAGTCCCCTGGCCGTGGTGGTCGATGCGACGAGTCGACAAATGGCGCACCGCAACCATGCGGCCGAAGCGCGGGCAGCCGAGCTGCTCCTCTCGCTCGGGGTGAGAGAGACTGCTGGCTTTGGCAGCCCACCCGGCGCCGAGCGAGAGATTCTGGCCGCACGGGTCGAAGGGTTGGTCGCCTCGCTGATTGCCGAGGGGTGGCAGGTCGAAGTCGACGGTGCTCGGTTTCGGTCGGCCGCGGACCTTTCGCTCGCGGTCACGTCGGGAGTCGATTGGTTCGATTTGCAAGGCGAGGCGCTCTTTGACGGCGTCGAGGTGGCCCTGCCCGCGCTCCTCGCCGCCATCGAGCAGGATGAAAGCCGTGTCGTGCTGGCCGATGGCAGCGTGGGCGTCGTGCCAGAGGACTGGCGTCGTCGGCTGGCGCCGCTGCTCGCCTTGGGCAAGAAGGCTGGGCCGGGCGTGCGCTTTGCACGCAGCCAGTTGGCGCTGATCGATGCCCTCTTGGCCGTCGAGCCGACGATCTCAGCCGATCGCGCGCTCGCCCAGGCGCGCGAGCAGCTGGCGGGCTTCGAGAAGGTCAAGCCGCTCAAAGCGCCACGCACCTTCCATGGCAGTTTGCGTGGCTATCAGGAAGAAGGTCTGGCCTGGCTTCGCTTCCTGGACCGACTGGCCCTCGGTGGCTGTCTCGCCGACGACATGGGGTTGGGCAAGACGGTTCAGGTCTTGGCTTGGCTCGTGAAGCGACGGGCCATCCGACCGTCCGAGGCGCGGCGGCCGTCGCTGGTGGTCGTGCCCCGCTCCTTGGTCGGCAACTGGCACAGCGAGGCGACGCGGTTTGTGCCTGTATTGCGCATACTCGAACACACTGGCTCGGCCCGCGCTCAGGATGGCGAAGCTTTCGAAGGGTACGACTTGGTGATCACCACCTATGGGCTGGTGCGGCGGGACGTTCTGTGGATGCGGAACGTGGCGTTTGACTACGTTATTCTCGACGAGGCGCAGGCCATCAAGAACGCCAAGACCGCGACCGCGAAAGCCGTTCGTTTGCTGAATGCCGAGCGCCGGCTCGCCCTCTCGGGCACGCCGGTCGAGAATCACCCCGGGGAACTGCTGAGCTTGTTCGATTTTCTCAATCCCGGCCTGTTTGGCAAGGATCGAGAGGGGTTCTCGCGGCGCCGGCTCGAAGCAACCAAAGATCCCGAAGATCCCGCCCTCCTTCTCCTGGCGCGGTCGGTCCGACCGCTGATGCTGCGGCGACGAAAGGAGGAGGTTGCCAAGGACCTGCCGCCGAAAATCGAGGAGACGCTCGTCTGCGAGCTTCCGGCCAAGCAGCGACAGGAATACGATCAGCTTCGCGAGTTCTACCGCGGAAAACTGCTCACCAGCGTCGACAAGCAAGGTCTCGGCCGATCGAAGCTCCTGGTGCTCGAGGCCCTGCTACGCCTGCGGCAAGCGGCTTGCCATCCGGGTTTGCTCGATACTGCGCGACGGCACGAGAGCAGCGCCAAGCTCGACCTGCTGTTCGAACGTCTCGACGAGGTGTATGCCTCAGGCCACAAGGCGCTGGTGTTCTCGCAATTCACCACGCTTCTTGGCATCGTGCGCGAGCGTCTCGATGCCAAGAAGCTGCCCTATGCCTATCTCGACGGCCGGACCCGCAAGCGGCAGGAGAAAGTCGATCGGTTTCAGGAAGACCCAGCCTGCCCGTTCTTCTTGATCAGTCTCAAGGCCGGTGGGCTGGGCCTCAACCTGACGGCTGCCGAGTACGTTTTCCTGCTCGATCCCTGGTGGAACCCCGCAGTCGAAGCCCAGGCGGTCGATCGCACGCACCGGATCGGTCAGTTGAACCAGGTCTTTGCCTATCGATTGATCGCCAGCGACACCGTCGAAGAGAAGGTCGTCGAGCTGCAGAAGACCAAGAAGGCCCTCGCCGATGCCCTCGTCTCCGCGGACCGCTCGATGCTCCGCAATCTCACCCGCGACGACCTCACGATGCTGCTTTCGTAAGAGGCGTCCGCTTCAGGAGCCCTGGAGTCGTGCTTCGAGGTAGGCCTTGAGCGCGACGGCGTTGTTGTGCTCTTGATCGCGGGACGAAAATACAAACGTGACCGAACCTTGGCGAATCATGTCGAGCAGTGATGCCACCAGCGCAGTCTTGTCGTCGAGCTCGGTGGCATAGCGAGCCTGGAACTCAGGCCACTTGGTGGGCTCGTGCGCAAACCACTTGCGCAGCTCGGTCGATGGAGCAATGTCTTTCATCCAGGTGTCGAGAGCCAGTGCTTCTTTGCGAAGCCCTCGGGGCCACAGTCGCTCGACCAGCACACGCTGGCCATCCTCGGGTGAGGCGTCTTCGTACGCGCGCTTGAGGGTGATCGGCATCCTTTGATCCTAGTCCGATTGGTCCCCACTCAGAGGGTCAATGCGGGATTCGGCCCAGATGGGTAGCCCCATGGCAGAAAGGTTGCCGCCGATCTCGAGCGAATCTCAAGGATTTCGAGGACACTCAGGCGTCTGAAAATTGATGGAGACATTCATCACAAGGTCGACCGGTTCGCCGTCTTGCCGCGCTGGCTTGAAGCGCCATTGACGAATCGCCTGAAGCGCCGCATAAGACATCACGGCGCCCCCCGGAGAGAGCAAGACGACGGGTTGCTGAGGCACACCGTCGCGTCCCACGATGATATTCGCAATGAACACGCCTTGGACACAGGCGTCGGCCAGACCGGCTGGGAACTCTGCTGCGACGCTGTAGAGGCTCTTCGCAGGCCTCACGTTCTCGTCGTCCCAGTGCGCCAGCTGAGGGTCGTCTCGTGAAGGCTTCGCACGTTCCAAGTGCGTTGCAAGCTGCTGACCGATGTCGCCGTATTTCTCCAGATCGACATTGTCGAGGCCGGAAACGAAGAGCCGTGCAACGGCGAGGTCCCAGGCCGCGTCGGTCTCGTTACCGCGTCCGGCCTCGGCAACGGCGCGGAACGCGGAGGCCAGCGCCAGCACCGAGGCTCCCCGATTCGGGTCGACAATTCGTGCGGTCATTGTCGCCAGCAGAGCGTTCGACTGCCTGTATGCCTTCTCGTAGTCACCCTTCATCAGCATCTGGTCGACGGCCTGGAGACGCTCGATCCACCTGTCGAGGGCGGAGGGTTGTCGTGTCGACGCCGCGACAGGAGTGGCTTCGTTGCGAGCCATGAGCGTCGTGGGAGTTGTCAGGCTGAACAGGAGCAGACAGCCCAGGGCGAGCGTACGATGGGTGCGGAGCATGATCTTCCTTCGTCCGAGTGGGGTGTAGGGGGGCGATCCGTCCCATGACGACCGCTCTCGGGATTCAAACGCGAGAAACCACGCTCATTCGCCCACGGGCGTTACGCCGCACAGTCACAGACCACGGGCTCGATGGCCTGGCCCGTGCGATTGAGCGCGGCGAGACGCTCCGTGCGCGGCCCCCGACAGATTGCGCAGCCGCCCGGCAGGGCGTCGAGGTCCCAGAGATCGGCGGTGATCACGGTGTCCTCAGACTGGGTGAGGCATGCATCGTAGGCAGCTTCGAGCTGGCGGAATGAGGGTGGTGTCCAGTGTCCACTCGCCTGGAGAAGCTCGAGGGTGCCGTTGCCGCCTCGGACGGGAATCAGGGCCACATGCTCGGCGCCGTGGTCGATGGCGAATTGCGTGGTTTGCTGCACCCAGGCACTGTCTTCCGCCGGCGGCACCCATGGTGCTCCAACCAGCACGAAGGCGCGCCAGCTGATGCCATGCTTCTGCAGCGCTTCCACGGCGCGGATATAGTCGTCGAGCGCAGCGCCTTTGCCCAACTGGGGCTGAGCCTCAGGGTGAACGGTCTCGAGCCCCATGGCGACCTGCAAGGTGCCGTCGAGCTGGTCGGCAAACCGGAAGGTGCGCGCCCCGACCAGCTTGGGGTGAGACTCGACGACGACTCGATCGAAAGCTCGGCAGAGCGTGGCGACCGTGTGATCGTCAGACGCGGGTACCGCCTTTTCGTCGAAGTAGTTGCTGGCGTTGTAGAGCTTGAGCTGCGTGCTCCCCCCGATCGGGCCGGCAGCGTTCAAGGCATCACGAAGCTGACCGGGGATCGCGTCGGCGGGCGTCGGCTCATCTGTGGTGAAGCGCCACAGGTCACAGAAGACGCACGCCCACGGGCACTCACGGCCGGTCAGAAAGACGGTGACATCGTCGATCAGCTCACCGTCGCGCCGGCGTTCTTTCTCGCGCTGCCAGCCCTGCACTGCCAGCGGGTCGAGACGAGGTTTCGCGGGGCGTCTCTCGCGCACATTGCGCGCCCCGCCGTGCGCTGGGGTTGAATCCGTCAAAAAGTCGAGCTCACGATCGATGAAGCCGCGTGAAATGAGAGCGATAGCGCTCCTCGTCGCCCGAGAATCGTCCGTCGATCGTCGCCTCGGCGGCGGCACCGTGCTGGAAGCGCCGCTTGGGGTAGATCGGCATTTCGGTGTCGAGGTGTTGCTGGATGCCGCGCCTCACGACCTCGCCCTTGAGCGAATAGAGCTTGGCGTGGTCACCCTGGGTGAGCGCGTCGAAGGGGATCGCTTCGGCGGCTTCGACTACTGCCGGACGGGTGAGGGGAGAGAAGCCAGAGAAGCCGCACGTACGCAGCGGAGCCCAGCTCCGGACGCATCCGCGCGACTGGCCTCCTGAATAGGTCAGGGAGTGCTTGATCGCGCCCACGCCCCAGCCTTCCTGGTAGAGCATGCTGTTCGAGACCACGCTGCGGATGGTGAGCTCATTGTTCTCCTCGATCGGGTAGTCCTTGAGATTCTCGTCGCCACCATCGCCATCGATCAGGTATTGCCAGTCCGGGTAGCGCGCACGAATACCGCGGGCGAGCGCCAGGGCGACGGCGGCGCACTCGACATCCAGAGGCTTGTAGTCTTCGATCACGGCCACGGCGGCGAGGGGATCGACCGCATCCGGCTCGACCGAGATGGCTTCGCCGAGCATCTCGAGGTTCGTCCGTTGGAGGAAGTCGCGGGCCTGGACGAGATCGGGGCCGGGCTGGGCCAAGGAGCCGTCACCATCGACGCTCAGCGTGAACGCCTTCAAGCGCGCGGGGCTCTGACCCTTGGCGAGCAAGCGGTGGTAGGTCGCGAGGAGCACGGCGCCCGAGTCGATACCGCCCGAGAAGAGCACGCCGAGTGGCTCGTTCGCCGGCACCGCGTCGAGCCACTGGTCGATCGTCTGAACCAGCGCGCCGACATAGCGGTCGCCAGCCTGGTCGAGATCCTCGGCCAAGGTGGCGCGCGGTGGATCGAAGAAGCGCTCGTAGTGCGGATTCGGATCGGGACAGCCGATGAGGCGAAGGGTTACGACATGGTGGGCCGGCACCATCCGCGTGTAGCTGGGATGAAATTGGGTGCCGTAGCCTTCTGCTTCCAGCACCTCGCGAATGGCATCGATCCGATCGGCGACGACCAGCATCGGTCCCGCGACCTCCTTGGCCAGGAAGTAGCGCAAGGGGCGGTCGAGGCTGCGGGCGAGGCACACCCGCTCACCGTCGCGGGCCACCAGCGCGAACGAGCCTTCGATCGCGCGGACGGCTTCTGTGTCGCCGTCGAGCAGTCTTTTCTCGGCGCTCACGCGGTCGATGCCGATCAGTTGCTGAGCAGCCGGGTCCGTGCGGTCGATGATGCGGGCGATCGTCTTCGGTGCCATGGGGCAGGGTCTCCAGGTATTTCAGTCGAGGCCGTACGCGTTCGATGAGGTGGTGAGTCGAAGGTGCGGCACGGCAAGGCCTTCGCTCAGCCGAATGGCGGAAGTATAGCGATCAGCCACGGCGCATCTCCTGCGCGATGGCCCTGCCTACCTTGCGCCTATCCCCGTCTGCCTTGCGCCTGCTCCGAGGGGCCTATAGGATCCGCCGGACTCTCGGACTCGTACAGCATCGAAGCGTCCCAACGACAAGACTCCCAAACGACAGGGGGATCTCCCGACGATCATGGCCACTGTCTATGTCCCCAAAGAAACGCGGACGGGTGAGACGCGGGTCGCCGTGACGCCCGAAACCGTCGCCAAGATGGTCAAGGCTGGGCTTACGGTCCAGTTCGAGGCGGGTGCCGGCGAAGCGGCGTTCATTAGCGATTCAGAGCTCGGTGAAGCAGGCGCGACGGTTGCGGCGGGTCGCGCAGACGCGATGGCCGCGGCCGACATCGTGCTGCGGATCACTGCTCCGGATGCGGCTGAGGCTGCCTCGTCGAAACAAGGCGCGCTACTCGTGGCGCTGCTGGCACCGCATCAGAATCTCGATGTCGTGCGTGCGCTCGCCGAGCGCCGCGTCAACGCCGTCGCCATGGAGCTCGTGCCGCGCATCAGCCGCGCGCAGACCATGGACGTCCTCTCATCGCAGGCGTCCATCGCCGGCTACAAGGCCGTGCTGCTCGCCGCCGCGCGGCTGCGCAAGTACTTCCCGCTGTTGATGACCGCCGCCGGCACCATCAAGCCGGCCCGGGTGGTAATCATGGGTGCCGGTGTCGCAGGGCTGCAAGCGATTGCGACAGCCCGCCGCCTGGGTGCGGTGGTCGAAGTCTCGGACATTCGTGAGGTGGTCAAGGAGCAGGTCGAATCCCTCGGTGCCAAGTTCATCCCCCTGCCGGAGCGCGAAGAGGCTGGTGAAGGGGAGGGAGGCTACGCCCGTGAGATGACGCCCGAGTATTTGCGCGAGCAGCGCGAGATCGTGGCACGCCACGTGGCTTCGGCAGATGTGGTGATCTGCACAGCATTGGTACCGGGGCGCAAGGCGCCCATGCTGGTGAGCAAGGAGATGGTCGAAGGTATGGCGCCAGGGTCGGTGATCGTCGATCTGGCTGTCGAGCAGGGGGGCAATTGCGAGGTTTCCCAGCCCGACCAGGATGTGGATCACCACGGTGTGCTGATTCTGGGGCCGTCAAACCTTGCTGCAACCATGCCAACGGATGCCAGTCAGCTTTACGCCCGCAATGTCTGGGCGCTGCTCGAGCCGATGCTCGAGGATGGTGCCGTCAAGCTCGACCTGGAAGACGAAGTCGTTGCTGGCGCGCTTCTGACGCACGAAGGTGGTGTTCGGCACGCGCCGACCCAGGCACTTCTCGATGGGAACGACTCATGAGGTGGCTCGCATGATGGGTCCGCTGCTCGTTGGTCTGTACGTATTCGTGCTGGCTGTTTTCGTCGGTTTCGAGATCATCACGAAGGTGCCGCCGACCTTGCACACACCGCTGATGTCGGGTGCCAATGCGATTTCGGGTATCACGGTCGTCGGGGCCATGGTGGCGGCGAACAGTGAGCGTCCGACCGCCGCGACCCTCTTGGGTACCGCTGCCATCATCACCGCCACGATGAACGTCGTCGGCGGCTTCTTGGTCACCGACCGCATGCTCGCCATGTTCGGCGGCAAGAAAAAGAAGAAGGGCTGAGAGGCACGATCATGGAAGATGGAAACCTGATCAGCTCGATCGTCCCCATTCTGTACCTGCTGTCGGCGGTTCTCTTTATTGTCGGCCTGAAGGGCCTGACGCGGGTGCGCTCGGCGCGTCGCGGCAACGCGATCGCCGCCTTCGCCATGCTGATCGCCGTCATCGGCACCTTGCTCGAGATGGGCACCATCCATTGGACCTGGATTCTCGCCGGCTTGGTGATCGGATCGCTGGTCGGCGCCGTGGTCGCCCTCAAGGTCGAGATGACCAGCATGCCGGAGATGGTGGCACTGCTGAATGGCTCCGGCGGCGCAGCCTCGGCGCTGGTCGCCCTTTCGCAGCTGTGGGGCAAGATCATCGAGCCCCAGACCGCTGGGGCGCAGGCCGCCGGATCCGTTCGGAGCGTGCTCGGTGCGGCGCCGGCCGTCACCACGGTGCTGGCGATCTTGATCGGCACCGTGACGCTGTCAGGAAGCGTGATCGCCTACATGAAGCTGTCGGGCAAGCTCAAAGGGCAGCCGATTCTCTTGCCCGGTCGGCACCTGATCAATGTGCTGCTGCTCGGCGCCAGCCTGGTGCTCGGCATCTGGGCCGTGACGCAGGTGCTCGAGGCCGGCTCGTTGCAGTCCCTGCTGCTCGTCGTGGTGGCGGCTTCGCTCCTGCTGGGTGTCATGCTGGTGATTCCGATCGGCGGCGCCGACATGCCAGTGGTCATCTCGTTGCTCAATTCCTACAGTGGCCTTGCCGCCTCGATGACGGGCTTTGTGCTCAACAACAACGTGTTGATCATCTCGGGTGCCCTGGTCGGTGCATCCGGTTTGATTCTGACGCAGATCATGTGCGTGGCCATGAACCGCACCCTCGCCAACGTGCTCTTCGGTGGCTTCGGCGCCGAGGAGACCTCCAGCGGCGGTGGCGGCAAGCACGAGTACGCGAATGTCCGCTCGTTCAGCTCTGAAGAGGCCGCGTTGGTGCTCGAGAGCGCCGAGTCGGTCGTGTTCGTGCCGGGCTACGGCTTGGCGGTCGCGCAAGCGCAGCACACGGTGCGCGAGCTGGCTGCCGAGCTCGAGAAACGTGGTGCACAGGTGACCTACGGCATTCACCCGGTCGCCGGGCGAATGCCAGGGCACATGAACGTATTGTTGGCCGAGGCGGATGTCCCCTACGAACAGCTGCTCGAGATGGACACGATCAATCCCGAGTTCCGCAACACCGACGTGGTGATCGTGGTGGGGGCCAACGATGTGGTCAATCCGGCTGCCGAGAGAGAGCAGAGCAGCCCGATCTATGGCATGCCCGTTCTCGAGGTGTGGAACGCCGGCACGGTGATCATGATCAAGCGCAGCCTGTCGCCGGGCTTCGCCGGTATCAAGAATGCACTGTTCGAGGCCGACAACACGATGATGCTCTTCGAGGACGCCAAGAAGGCGGTCCAGGGCATTCTGACCGAGGTCAAGGATCTATGAGCCGGCCGGTCGCAAGGTGTCTCGGCGGGCGAGGGAGCATTGCCTTGGCCCTCGCCAGCTTACTCGGGCTGACCCTTGCCTGCGGCGGCGGCGAAGAGCCCGCGGCGACGGCCGAGCGGGTCGAGAACGCGGCCCTCGAAGTGGCAATCGACGCCTTGCCGTCCGGCTTTGTCGTCGCGCGCAACGAAGGGCCTGCCCTCGTGCTCGATGCTGCGGACGCCGACGGCCAGATCGTGGTGGAGGTAGGTGCCCAGGTCGGTGGCGTCAACCTCATCGACGAGCTCAACCAGCACGTTGCTGACATCGAAGCCCGGCCGGGCGGCACCTACCAGGGACAGGTCGAATTCGTCGGCCCCCTCGGTCCGCTCTACCTATCCCGAGGACGCTTCACCGACGACGCCGGCGCTGCGATGGAAGAGTATCGGGCCATGACCCTGCACCCACGCGGCGATCGCGCCTTGCACCTGATCTACACCTATCCAGCCGGCGACGATACCGCCGAGCGAGGCAACGCCCTCGCCGAGCTGGCCGGCGAGCTCGGCCCCCTGGCTCCGTAGACCGGCTCCAACCCACGGCCCAGTCGGTTGATCCGGCGAATCCTTCTGGCAAGGCGGCTCGCGACGTCCCGAGACGCGCGGGGTGTCGTACGTCCTCTGAATTGTTGTGGAGCTTCCAGCAAGAGAGATACCACCTTCCTCGTCTACTTTTTTCTTACGTGCATTGAATCTGTCGGGTAGCATAGATGAATGTTGTTGGGGTTGGGACTCTGCGCCAAACCAACGGGCGCGCGGTGGCAGTGCTGGAGCCTACTGCTCGTCTGGTTCGCGACCTCGGCGACGGCCGAGGAAGCGGCGAAACCGCTCGGGGAGGCGCAGGTTGATCTCGTCCTGCATGTCACCGAAGCGAAGCCTTCACAGCAGCCGATTGCCGAAGTGGTGGCGATGCCCGCCGATGGCGAGCGAGCTCCCCAAACCGTCCTGCTCAAACCAGGAGAACAGGGCTCGCTCGGGCTCCAAGCCGGCACCTGGCAGATCTACGCTCAGGCAGACGGCTTCTGGGGTCCTTCGCTCCCCTTTATCTCGACGGGTACCGGGCATTTTGTCCTGACGTTGAACCTCATCCCGACCGTTTCGGTCACCGGAATGTTTCGACTCGACCCGTTCCCGAAAGGCGCTCCCGTCACGGCGCGTTTCCGGCAGCGCGAAACCCCCAAATCCCCGAGCCGCGAGCAAGTCAGCGGGGTTGTCCGCTGTGTGGTCGTAGACCCATCGTTGCGCTTTACATGCCCCGTTCCTGTTGGTGTGCACGAGCTTCGCATTCGGGTCGACGGCCACGTCTCGCACTTTTTCCGCAGCCATCGGGTGTCCGCGGATCAGAGCAACGATCTCGGCGTCCTACGCATGACGGCCGGCGCATCGTTGGTTGGCCAGGTCGTGACGGAGGACGGCATGCCGATCGAGCAGGCGGATGTTCTCCTCAGCCCCGATCTTGCCGACGACGCGAGCGTCGGCGCGTTGCGGCTGCGCACCGACGCAGAGGGCTTCTTCCACTTTCAGGGGATCCAACCTGGGATTTTCGGTCTGCGCATCGCGGGGGACGGCTTGCTCCCGCTCGAAATTCCTGGCTTGAGCATTCGGGCGGGGAACGAGGCGGAGATCTCCGCACCGCTCATCCTCAGGGCGCCAGCGGCCTACCAGATTTCTGTGACGCCGCCGGTCGATCCGCGTGGCGAGCCGTGGATCGTGCAGTTGCTGCGTGGGAGGACAAGACACCAAGAGATTGCCGCGATTGCTCCGGGTCGATGGCAGATCGAGAACGCCTCTGCCGGACATTACGAGCTGCTCGTGCTCGATACCGAGCGCAATCGGGTGGCGAGCGAGCCGCTCGTGCTCGAACCTGGCCAGGAGTTGATCCAGATTGACTTGCCGCTGGTGTCGGTGGTGGGCTCGGTCACGCTTGGTGACGAGCCGATCGCCGGCCGGGTGGTGTTCGGCAGCATCCAGGGCGCGCAGTCGGTGCGGCTCGCAGTGGACGAGGAAGGTACGTTTCGCGGGTTGGTTCCGCGCAACGTACGCTGGGATATCGACATTATGGCCGAGTCTCCTGCCGTGGTGCGGCGCCTCCGTCAGATCGAAGGCAAGGAGGAAGCAGACGGCCTCGTTCGGTTCGATCTCGAGCTACCCGACACGGTGCTCGCGGGTCGAGTTGTGGACGCCGAGGGAGAACCCATGGCGGAGAGTCTCGTGGTCGTCTTGCAGCGTCCCTACGCTGAGCTTCCATCTTTTCAGCACACAGATTCCGAAGGCCGATTCGCGCTGCATGGTCTGGGCTTCAGCACGTACGCGGTAACTGCGGAAAAGGTGCTCGAAGGCAGCAAACGGGAGAGTGCACCGGTCGAGGTCGAGCTAGCTTCTCTGTCTCCTTCGCGCGAGATCGAGATCGTGTTGGCAGGTCCGGAAGACGTGGTTCGTGGGACGGTGGTTTTCGACCAGGGGCCGGTCTCTGGCGCGCTCGTCACGCTGCGCGGTCCGATCGTTCCAGGGACCAGCGTCTCAAAAGCAGTCACCGGCGCCGACGGTGGCTTCGAGCTCCGCGTGCCGCCAGGCGCAGCGTCGATTCAGCTCGGGATTCGCGTGCCGGGCTCGGTCATGGCACGCCTGAGTGTCTCGGTGACGCCGGTTGAGCCGCTCCGAATCGACCTCGCGGGGTACCAAACCGGGGCACTGATCCTTCTCGTGGACGATCCTGTCGCTGCGGAGGGCACGTCGTCCAAGGCCTGGGCCAGCCTACCGTGGTTGGTCGATTCTTCTTCCGAAGTGTATTCCTGGGCAGACCTTTCGAGTTGGTCGGCTCGTAATGGCGAGGCATTCAGCGCGGGGCGCTTGGTCGTCCCGTTCATGCCGGCAGGGACCTATCGGCTTTGCCGGGGTACCAAGCCTGACTGTGTGACCGGGACCCTCACGCGAGGTAGCCGCCTCGCGCTTGGTGCCCTCCGGCCAGAGTCGGCGAACGAATAGGAGCGTAGTCAGGTGAAAACGCTATACGTTGTCTCGATCGTGCTCGTCGCTTCCACACTCTGTCCTCCGGCTGTCGCGCAGGCTGACTGCTCGGACTGTCACACGCGATGGATCACCTTGCCTCCAGTGGGAGGCATTTCACAAGACATCCTTATTGCCTTCTGTCTTCCGGGAGATGAGATCGGAAACTGTCACGTCCAGGCGAGCTCCCCCTCCGGCTGCTCAGGAGGAGGCTGTGGCGGCGGCAACGACCCGTGTGAGCCGCCTATCGTCGACGTTTCCCAGTGTCAACATGGTGGTGGCCAGGTTGTTTCGATACCGGGTGACCTCAACCCGCTCGGGTCGGACCCGGTGATGGGCTTGCAATGCAGCCAGAGGCTCGGCGGTGATCTCGACGTTCTGTACTGGTCATAGCTGCTCGGGGGCAGGCTGCCTCGCATAGAATCGCGGCCTCTGCCGTCTCCTTGGCGGCGGTCGAACCACCGCGATGCCGAGTCTCGAGCGAAGAAAGAAGCAGCCCCGATCTCCGGTCATTCCGCGCAAGGGCGTGGGGATGCCGGAGGTCTACGAGCGCCTGACGGCCCGTGGCCGGGCGTTCGACAAGGCGTTTCTGGATCGGGTCGCGGAATTCACGGCGCGCATGCACGGTGGGCAGAAACGCCGTTCGGGCGAGCCCTACGTCACGCACCCGATTTACGTGGCCTACCTCCTGGCCGACCTCAACTTCGACCAGACGAGCGTCGCAGTCGGCTTGTTGCACGATGTGCTCGAAGACACGCTGAGCACCAAGGAAGAGCTCGAGAAGGACTTTGGCGCCGACGTGGCCGCATTGGTCGACGGTGTGACCAAGATCGGGCAGCAAGCCTACGTGCGGCGAGACGAGGCGCAGGCCGAGACGTTCCGCAAGATGATCTTGGCGTCAGCCCGGGATCCGCGGGTGATCGTGATCAAGCTGGCGGATCGCCTGCACAATATGATGACCCTCGGGCACATGTCGCCCGAGGCCCAGCGCCGAATCTCCCGTGAGACGCTCGAGATCTACGCGCCGATTGCCCACCGGCTCGGTATGGCACGGGTTCGCGGCGACCTGGAAGATCTGGCCTTCTACCATCTCTACACCCGTCAGTTCGCGGAGCTCGACAGCGAGATCCGCGAAAAGATGCGCAAAGGTCGGCACCTGGTCAAGCGGGTGGAAGGGCGCCTGCGCGCGGCGCTCGAATCGGCAGGGATCGAGGCGGAGATCAGCTCGCGGGTGAAGCGCTACTACTCGATCTACCAGAAGCTGCGTAGGCAAGGGATCGATATCTCGCAGGTCTACGACTTCTTGGCGTTTCGGATCATCACCGAGACCGTTCCCGAGGCCTACGCGGGCTTCGGCATCGTGCATCAGAACTGGCGACCGATTCCGGGTCGGTTCAAGGACTACATCGCAATGCCGAAGCCGAATCTCTATCAGTCATTGCATACGACGGTAGTCGGCGACCGCGGCCAACCCTTCGAAGTACAGCTGCGCACGCGCGAGATGGATCGAATCGCGGAAGAAGGGATCGCGGCCCACTGGCACTACAAGGAAAGCTCTGGCCGCGACGGCAAGGGTAAAGACCGCCAACGCAAGGGTGCCAAGTCGAAAGAAGGGGCCACCGCGGCCGATCCTGAGATTCTCTGGTTGCGCCAGCTGCTTGAGTGGCAGCAGGAGGTCGACGACCCGCGGGCCTTCTTGGCACAGCTCAAGCTCGACCTCTATCCGGACGAGGTCTACGTATTCACACCCAAGGGCGAGGTCTATTCCTTCCCGCGCGGCGCCACGCCTCTCGATTTCGCCTACCGGATTCACACCGATCTGGGCCACCAGATGAGTGGTGCGCGGGTGAACGGCAAGCTGGTGCCGATCAAGACGCCACTGCAGAACGGTGACATGGTCGAGGTGATGACCAGCGCCGGACGCCAGCCGAGTCGCGACTGGTTGAGCTTTGCCGGCACATCTCGCGCCCGCAGCAAGATTCGCCAATGGCTCAACAACAAGCAACGCAACGAGGCCGAGGCAATCGGTCGGCGGTTGTTCGAGCGCGAGCTCAAGCGGCTCCGGGTGTCCGTGCGCAAGACGCTCGACAGCCCAGAGCTCCAGGCTTGGCTGCAGGCCGAGGGATTGAGGCGGGTCGAAGAGCTCTTCCAGCGGATCGGCTATGGGAAGACGCCGGCGCGTCAGGTCGTGGAGCGAATCATCGGTGGTGGGCGTGAGGCCGTCGAGCCGGAAGAGCCTGGTCGGATCCGGCGCACGATCGATCGCTACCTGTCTCGGGGAGGCGGTCCGGTCCAGGTGCGTGGAGAAGGTGATCTCCTCGCCACGCTGGCCAAATGCTGTCGACCGGTTCCAGGCGAAGCCTTGCGCGGCTACGTGACCCGAGGGCGCGGCATCTCGGTGCACTCGGAGTCTTGCGTCAACATCCGGTCCTTGGGCGCAGATCCGGAGCGGCTGATCGAGGTCGAGTGGGCGCGAAAGAGCGATCAGCGTCTGTACCCGGTTCCACTGACCATCGAGACCGAAGACCAGCAGGGCATGATCGCCCGGCTGACAGAGATCATCGCCAAGGAGTCGAGCAACATTCGGGATCTGCAGGCGAGAACCGTCGAGACTGGCTACGGGATCATCGACGTCGTGGTCGAGGTGAACAGCCAAAAGCATCTGGACCGACTGCGTCAAGCGATCCAGGGGGCAGCGGGCGTTCGGCGTGTACACCGACGCCGGCCGCTGGTCAGAGAGGATTCGTAGGAAGGTGCGCCGGGCTCTCTAGGATGCCCGGCCCAAGGTTGCGCGAGCGGGCTAGGTCGTGGCGGGGTCGGTCTCGGGGGTGTAATTCCGGACTGGCGGCTTGACCACCTTGCCACTGCGTAGGCAGCGCGTGCAAACCTGAATGCGCCGGACACTGCCATCGATCAGCGCCCGCACCTTCTGTAGATTGGGCTGCCAGGTACGACGGGTGACATTGTGCGCGTGGCTGATGTTGTTGCCCGTCACCGTGCCCTTGTTGCAAATCTCACATCGTCTGGCCATGGCAGAAGCCTCTCCTTGTTTGGCTGACCTTGCTTGTTTGGCGTTCCGTGCGTGGGGATGCCAGGAAGACACGCCCGCGTTGCACGGATCGCCGATCATGACACGAGAATCGAGTCTGTGGCAAGGATCTTTCGTCGAATCTCTTCAAGGACTTTCTTGTCGACGGCGGAAGGCCCCCTGGTTCAAGCAATTAGCGTTTATGTCAGCTTATTTAGAAGCGCGTATTCACGCTTGACAGCCGGAAAGAGCCTGCTGTACGCTCGCACAACGCTTTGTGCTTCTTTGGATGAACGCCCGCAGCAAGACGAGTTTGCGTAGGGGAGATCCCTTGTCTCCATAGACCAGGGTGGAACGGGCCAGGAAGTACGGCAGGAGAGGTAGAAGCACTTGTTATTCGCCAGAAACAAAGGTGTTGTCGGCCTCGATATCGGGAGCGCGACGGTCAAGCTCGTCGAGCTTCGCGAGAAAAAGGGCGGGCAATACAGCCTCCAGCGCATCGGGGTCGAGCCACTGTCTCCCGAAGCGATCGTCGACGGGTCGATCATGGACTCGTCGTTGGTCGTGGACGCCATCCAGAAGCTGAACGAGCAGACGGGTGTCAAGACGCCGAGCTTCGCGACATCCGTGTCTGGGCACTCGGTCATCATCAAGAAGATCGAGCTTCCGGCCATGGAGAGCGACGAGCTCGCCGAGTCGATTCAGTGGGAAGCGGAGCAGCACATTCCCTTCGACATCAACGACGTGCGGCTCGACTACGTCACGCTGAGCGGCGAGGAGCCGGGACGCGAAACCATGGAAGTCCTGCTCGTCGCGGTCAAGCGCGAGAAGGTCAATGACTACGTCTCCGTGATTTCGCAGAGCGGACGAACGCCCGCCATCGTCGACGTCGATGCCTTCGCCATCCAGAACGCCTACGAGCTCAACTACGATCTCGATCCGCTGAAAGTCGTCGCGCTGGTCAACATGGGCGCAGGTGTGACGAACATCAACATCGTGGCGCGCGGGCAGAGCGTGTTCTGGCGCGACATTTCCTTCGGCGGAAACCAGTTCACCGAGGCGCTGCAGCGAGAGTTCAATCTTTCGTTCGATCAGTCGGAGCTGCTCAAACGCGGTGAGAGTGTCGGCAGCTACACCCTCGGAGATGCGCGCAAGATCCTGGACGGCGTCTCGGCCGAGATGGCCAACGAGATTCAAAAGACCTTCGACTTCTTCGCCGCAACCTCCTCGGAAGGCCCAATCGACGAATTGGTCCTGTCCGGGGGTTGTGCGCTGACCTCCAACCTCCTCGACGTCCTGCGCGAGCGATTCGGCGTACCGACGGAGCTTCTCAACCCCTTCGCGCGGGTGAACTTCCGTGAGAGTGACTTCGACAGCGCTTGGCTGAACTCGATTGCCCCGATGTTGGCAGTCGCGGTCGGCCTGGCGATGCGCAGGGTGGGAGACTAGGCCATGATTCGCATCAATCTCCTCTCCGAGGGGCGAAGGCCAGTCGTCGCACGGCGGGCCAAGGCGGCCTTCAGCCTCGGCGACCAAGATCCGTCTCTACTCTTCGTGGCCAGCGGGCTGATCCTCGGCCTCCTGGCCGGCGGCGGGCTCTGGTGGCTCAAGAAGAATGAGATCGCCGAGGTCGACGCCCGGATCGTGCAGGCGCAGCGAGAAGTCGACGAGCTGCAAGAGATCATCGATCAGGTCGAAGAATTCAAGCTCCAACAGGCGGAGCTGAAGACCAAGATCGAAGTGATCGAGACGCTCAAGCGGCGCCAGAAGGGTCCTGTGAAAATCATGGATTCGATCTCGCGCGCCCTCCCGGAGCTGCTCTGGATCAACTCCTTGCGGCTTTCAGGCAACAGCGTCCAGCTTCGTGGCCAAGCGTTCAACACCAATGCGGTGGCCAGCTTCATCGGCGCACTCAACGAGGTGCCCGAATTCCTCGAGCCAGACACCAAGGACATCGTGAAAGTCCGCGGCGAGCGTGAACTCTACAGCTACAACCTGAACTTCAGTTTCGCCTACCAGACAGCAGCAGTCGACGAAGACGGCGACGGCATTCCGGACGATCCGGAAGATACGACTGCCGCCGCGGCGCGCTGAGGCGAGGAACCGAACGATGGCAATCGAAACCGGACTCGAAGGAAAGCCCTGGTACGTCTCAGCGGGCGTTGCGCTCGTGCTCGCCGGGCTCATTGTGGCCGGCGTCCACTGGTTCAAGCTCCGCGCGATGGGCGACCAGCTCACTGCCAAAGAGACTGCGCTGACCGGTCTGCAGCAGAAGATCAACGAGGGGCGGGCGGCCGAAGCCCGCAAGCCTCAGTTCGAAGAAGAGGTTGCCCGGCTCGAGGTCGAGCTCAGCAAACTGCTCAAGGTGCTGCCGTCGCGGCGCAATACCGAAGAGCTCTTGGTGCGCATTCGCCGCCTGACCGAGCAAGGTGATTTCGAGCTCCTACGGTTCGGGCCGCAGTCGCCCCAGCCGGTGGACTTCTACAGCGAGTGGCCGATCAAGATCGAGCTACAGGGCACGTACCACAACCTCGCGCAGTTCTTCGACAAGATCGGCCGCTTCGCCCGTATCATCAACGTCGACAGCATGAACATCAACGCACTGTCGAGAGGTCAGGACGACGCCAGCTACCACACCATTCGTGCGGACTTCACGGCCAAGACCTTCCTCTACAACGAGCCTGAGCCCGAGCTGGAGCCCGAGCTATGAGCCTACCGAACGCTCGTCACCAGCTTGCCCGCCAGCGGCTCGTCCAACTGGGGCTGTTGATCGCCCTGGCGATGTTCCTGGCCTGGCCCACGACCGCACAAGACGCCGAAGAGACTGGCGAGCTTGCCGAAGCTGCCGGTGCGATGAACGAGCTGCTCGCTGGCGCCGATGAGCCTGCGGACAGCACGGACGAAGACGAGGACGGTGAGACCTCGAGCGGACAGGATTTTGGCGATATCGACGCGCTCCTCGCCCAAGATGAGGACGCGCTCTATACGGACGAGCGGAGTCTCTACGAGCCTGGTGGGAGGCGCGACCCGTTCCGATCGCTGCTTCGCCGGGCAGAGCCTGAAGACGAGGGCGCTATCCGTCCGGAGGGTATCGCTGGGTTGCTGATCGACGACTTGCGGCTGGAGGGAATCTTCGTGACCCCGGCCGGACCTGCGGCGCAGGTGCAAGCGGCGAGTGACCAAATCAGCTATTTGTTGCGTCCCGGAGATCAGCTCTGGGATGGTGATGTTGTCGATGTCACGGTCGATGAGATCGTGTTCAAACAGTCGGTGGACGATCCGACGGCCCTCAAACCATTTCGCGAAGTCGCGATGAGGCTGTACGAGCCTTGAGGGTTGTGCCGCAACGGGAACGGACGGCCAGCGAGCCGAGGACAAGGAAGAATGGCTCAAAGGACAGGTAAGAACCGCGGCGCGTACCTTCGCGTCTCGATCAGTGCGATGCTGCTGCTGCTCGTCATGCAGGCTTGCGGTGGCTCAGCTCGGCGCGCCCCTGCGCGGCCCGAGGTTGCGAGCGCGACCAGCGCGGCGACGAATGGCCCAGCTACGATCGAGAGCCTGCGCGCGGTCGAAAAGGGACCAGGAATCGACATCGACGTGGTGGCGGACCGGGCCCTGGTCTGGACGACCTATCGCGATGCGCAAGGCAATCTGGTAGTCGAGCTGCCAAATTCGGTACCCGGCCCAGGGATGGTCAACCTGTCGCGGACGACGGGTCTGATCAGCTCGGTCGATGTCGAACGTCTCGACGATGCGGACCGGCCATTGACTCGACTGGTCATTCAAACGCGCCAGCCTACCGAGCACGCGCTCACCAGTCAGGGAGACGTGCTGCATCTGGCGGTGGTCCCGGCCGGTAGCGACATTCCCGTGGCAGTGGCTCGCGCCGAGCCGCCGGCGCGTCGCGCGGGCTCCGAGACCATGGCCGAGCCGCCGATGGTCAAGACCCAAGCGGCCTCGGCCGGTGAGGCTCCGGAGCCGGCAGCGCCACTGCCGGCAGCCCAAGCCGCCAGCCATGGTGCGGACGCCTCGGTCGTCACATTTGCCAGCGGCGACTACGGGACTCCGGAAGCGCCCCGCCTCGGGCCGCCGATCGAAGGTGTGGCGGCAAGTCGACTGACCGAAGTCTCGGTTGTCGAGACGGGTGGCGAGACGGTCATCCGGGTCGAAGGCGATGGCGAGTTCGCCTTTGCCACCTTCCGGCTGCAGAACCCTGACCGCTTCGTGCTCGATCTGGATGGTGTGGTCAACACCAGCTTGCGGACCACCGTGCCAGTCGACTCGAAGAATGTCGACCAAGTTCGAATCGGTCAGTTCAAGCCGCGCCCCGAGCCCGTGTCGCGCGTCGTATTCGACCTTCAAGCCTTTGTCCCGCCACGCATCGAACGCAGTGCAGACGGCCTGATGATCGTCTTTGGTGCGGGCACGCCGATGGTCGAGGACACCGTGATGGCCGACCTCGGTGCGCCACCCGGTGCGGGTGTTCCGGCCGAGGAAATTGCGGCTGAAGAGATGGCGACGCCGCCAGCGTCTGCCACCGTTTCGACGCCGTCCGCTGCTGCTCCCCCGACGGTTACCGTTGCCGAAGCGCCGGCCGAGATGGAGCGTGTCGACGTACCGGCCCAGGTTGCGATGCCCGAGTCCTTCGAAGACGATGCGCCGACCGTCATGGCCCAAGCTCCGTCGCAGGTGACGGTCGAGACGACGCCCCCCGCGGCACCGCCGATCCCGGTCTTCCGACCCGAGGATCAGCCGGCCATGGCGGACGTCAGCCGCTTCGAGGCCCAGCAGGTGCAGGTGACCTCGCCGCAAGGTTCGGCGGAAGCGGACAACCCGATTCCTCCGAGCTTCCAATCGCTCGTGGTGTCGAGCCAGCAGAAGACCTACGTTGGCGATCCGATCACCATGGGCTTGCGAGATGCCGACCTGGTCGAAACCCTGCGCACGTTCTCGAAGATCAGTGATCTCAACTTCGTGATTCAGCCTGGCGTTCAAGGCAGCGTCACCGTCGAGCTCAACAGTGTGCCCTGGGATCAGGCGCTCGAGCAGATTCTCAAGATCAACAACCTTGGAATGGACATCGACGGCACGATCGTTCGGATCGCGCCGTTGTCCCAGCTCCGCGCCGAAGCCCAAGAGCGCCGGCGGCTGGACGAGCTGCGTCAGCAGAGTGTTCCGCTGACCACCATCGTCCGGCGGCTGAGCTATGCGGACGTTGGCGAAGTCCGGACTATGCTTCAGGGCGAAGGTAGCCGAGGCGGTCAGCGTGCCGGTGGTAGCCGTAGTTCCGTGCTCAGCCGGCGCGGTACCGTTCAGATCGACGAACGCACCAATACACTGATCATCCGGGAGCTGCCCGAGATCATGAATACGGTGCTTGCGGTGATCGATCTGCTGGACACGGCTCAGCCGCAGGTTCGCATCGAGGCCCGCGTGGTCGAGGCGACCAAGACGTTCAGCCGCTCGCTCGGCGTCCAGTGGAGCTTCAACGGCGAGGCCAGCAACCGTCTTGGTAACACCACGGGCTTGGAATTCCCGAATAACGTCACCGCAGATGGCGGCGTGAACCTCTTGACCGGCGGTAACAACGGTTTCCTCAATCTCTCGCTCGGAAACGTGCTGGATAGCTTCTCGCTCGACGCACAGCTTCTCGCTGCCGAGAACGAGGGTCTGGTCAATGTGGTGACGGCGCCGAGCGTGATGACGCTTTCGAACCGGGAAGCTTCGATTCAGAGCGGAATTCAGCTGCCGACCCAGACCGTTGCCAACAACACGGTGACCACGCAGTTCGTCAACGCGACCCTGCAGCTTTCCGTCACGCCGCATGTGACCGCCGAAGGCACGATCCAGATGGATATCCGTGTGCAGAAGCGCGAGCCGCAGACCGCCCTGTTGATCCCGGGTGCCACCAACGCACCGATCGCGACGCGCGAAGCGTCCACCGCAGTCATCGTTCGCGATGGCGGTACAGCGGTCATTGGCGGAATCTACGAGGTTTCGAACAACAAGAATCAGGGGCGCGTCCCCGGGCTCGCCAACGTGCCGATTCTCAAGCACCTGTTCCGGAACCGATCGAACGACCATCGAAACGAAGAGCTCTTGATCTTCGTCACACCACGCATCATCCAGATGTGAGCTGGACGAGGAGGATATTGTGAAGCATTTCATTCGTCTGCTACTGATCACGCTTCTCGCGTCTCTCACGATCAGCTGTGACAACAGCATCGATCGCACTGATTCGGGCGGCGTTCTGCTCGAGCTCGACGTCGCTGGGCAGGGAATCCCCTTCCGTGTAAACGTCAACGGTGCCGATAGCTTGATGTTGCCGCAGATCATCATCAACAGCGTTTCTTCCGTCCCGGGTGCCGTCACCAGTCAGATCATGGACGTCGAGCTCGAGCGGCTCGAGGTTCGGTTCGAGCGAAGTGATGCGGGCTCGCGTGTGCCGCCGCCCTACGTCGTCGACGTACTCGGTACGGTGCCGATCGGTGGGTCGTTGAACCTCAACAACTGGGACGTGATGTCCTTCGAACAGTTCCGCAGCCCGCCGCTGGCGGACCTAATGTTCGCGAATGGCGGCCTCGACCAGGAGACGGGTCTGGAAGTCATTCGTCTGGATCTGATCATGCGTGTCTTCGGACGAACGCGTGCCGGAACGGCCGTTTCCAGCACGCCACGCGGTCAGACCATCGAATTCACACAGTAGCGAGTCTAGGCAGTAACGAGTCATGCAGAAGCGAGCCACAGCAGCGTACACATCCTTTGGCCAGAAGGTTCCGTGTCGTCAGCTTGTGGATGGAGCGTCGCGATGAGATCGATCGAGTCAATGAAACGTGCAACCGCCCTCTGGCGGCTGCTTCCCTTGCTCGCGCTGATGGGCGCGCTGCTGTTCACGGCATGCGATGCGGACTCGCCAACCGAGCCGGAGCAACCCTCCACGCCGGTTCCGACGCCCGCACCGACGGCTCTCACGCTCCGCGTGGATGCCGAGCCCAATGCGGTCGAAATCGACGCGACACCGATCGATGTGTTGGTACGCGCGACCGCGACCCGCTCAGATAATGGGCAGGCAGCGCCGGACAACGCGACCATCATCTTGAGCACGACGATCGGCTCATTCCTCTCGACCGCTGCAGACGGCACCCAGACCACAGATCGGTCGGTGGTGGTGCGGACGGCGCGTGGACAGGCGAGCGCCGTCTTGCGATTCATGCCAGGAGAGGCGGGAACTGCCGTGATCCAAGGGCAGCTGAACTCGTCCTTCAGCCAGGCTGTGGTCAACGTGCAGGAATTCGTGGCGCCACCCGGACCGCCACCGCCGGCGCCCTTCTTCCTCGCTGAGGTGGTTCCGAATGTCGGATCGCCGGAAGGCGGGTACATCGCGCGGATCGTCGGCAGCGGATTCTCCGATCCCTTCCGCGTTCTCTTCGGCGGTACCCCGGCACCGGTGCGTAGCTTCACGGATTCGGTCTTGGAGGTCGAGGTTCCCCCCTTCGCCCTGCCCACTGGACAGGTTCAGTCGGTCGGCGTGTCGGTCACGATCAACCTGAACGACACCGATCCGGATGCGCAGCAAGCGGCCGATACCCTGCCGAATGCGTTTACCTACGCCCGCGGTGGTACCGGTGGCCCGCAGCAGCCGTTGATCTTCTCGGTTTCGCCGACGTCGGGCCCCAACGAAGGTGGTACTGAAGTGACCATCCGTGGCGAAGGCTTCGGCAACGAAGTTCAGGTCTTCCTCTCGGGTGGGTCGTTGGTCGAAGCGCAGGTTCTCTCGGTTTCGTCCAACCGGATCGTCATCCAGACTCCTGCGGCAACGGGCTCGAACTTCGCTAACCAGAACTCGATCGTCGATGTGCGCGTGCGCAGTCTCAGCACCGGACAGGAAGCCACGCTGACAGGTGCCTTCCAATACGGAGACGGGAATGGCGGCAACGGCCTGTTCATCTCGTCGGCTGGACCGGGCCGCGGCCCCTACACCGGCGGAACGGTCGTGACCATGTTCGGCTCCGGATTCGAGGAGCCAGTGGCGATCAGCTTCGGTGGCTTCGCCCAGGAACGGATCTCGGTGACTGGCACGGAGATCATCGGACGCTCGGTCAAGGTACCGCTGACCAACTGTCAGCCGGTATCGGGTCCCTTCAGCGTCACCAACGTCGAGACGTCTGAGAGCTTCACCAGCGGCATCAACTTCACGTACGAACCGATCATGGTGTCGATCGGCGGCATCTCGCCGTCCTCCGTCAGCACGGATCTGAACGGCAACGTGACCGGCCCTGGCTCCTTCAACATCACGGGAGTACGAGGCTTCGATACGGGCGATCCGGTGACGGTCACCTTCGGCGACGTGCTCGCCTTCGGGGTGTCCTTCGATCCGTCCTCCAGCACGATCGTCGGCGAGACGCCGCCGTTCACCGGCATGTTCGAGGAGATCATGTGCGGGCCGGACAACACGGGAACGGCGCTCGGACCGGCGCGGGTCGATGTGCTGATCCGCAACGAGTTCACGGGTTGCGAGGTCAATCTCACCGACCGCTTCACCTACGAGCCGCCGTTCGACTGTGTGGAGCCGCCGCCGCCACCGGGCAACCCGCCCAGCGCGTCGTTCACGGTCAGCCCGGTGGGTGACGTCGCCATTGGTGAGTCGGTGTTCTTCACCAACACAACCACCGGTGATGCGCCGATCTCGTATCAGTGGAACTTCGGTGATGGCTCGACCAGCACCGAAACCAACCCGAGCCACTCTTACGCGGCGGCAGGGTCGTACAACGTGACCCTGATTGCGACCAACTCAGGGGGTTCTTCGAATACCTCTACGACGGTCACTGTGGTGCCCTAAGCGGGAGTAAGCCCGCCTGCTCGCACGTCGGGCAGACCATGAAACGGCCGACCTTCGGGTCGGCCGTTTTGCTGGTGCGCCCGGCATGGGCATCGACTTGGAGGTGTAAGTCCTCTCGGAACTGGGTCACAGGAACCGAAGCAAAGCGCAAGGTGCCGACCGTGAGGTCGTCGCTGAAGGAAGCGTGTAGCGGATCCGTGGGCCGACGAACAGAAACCGGATAGGAGGCGTGGTGGATCAGGGCGAGCGGGCCAGAGACCGCGAAGCTCTCGTGACCAAGCTGAAGCTGCGTAGATCCGGCGGTCGTGCGGAGACGGTCGATGCTCTTACCCGGGGAGATCTCGCCTCATGCCTGAAAGGGCGACGCGCAGTGAGCGCGGAGCGAGAAGTCAGCAGAGGCCATAGTAGGCAGTTGCAGCTGAATGGCCGAACGAATTGGAGGGCGAATCGCCCGCGGATCTCGGAGTCGTCATGCCTCAGATGATCAGTCAACTGATGCTCCCGTTCGAGGGTAGGGGTGAATCCCCGAGCGTAGGACGGAGTGAGGAAGCGCCTACGGCGACCGGTGGAGACGAGCGTCTAGGAACGGGCGGTCTGCTGATGAAGGTGCTTCGGCGCCAGAATCTCCAGGTCGCTTTGAAGCGAGTCCGGCAGAACAAAGGCAGTGCCGGTATCGATGGGATGACGGTGGATGAGCTGCCCGTCTGGCTGCGAGATCACTGGCCACAGGTGCGTGCAGCGCTCCTTACGGGCCAATACCGTCCGCAGCCGGTGAAGC
>CALFAM010000019.1 GCA_937948815.1 uncultured bacterium | reverse complement strand
CCCTGCCAAACAGAGCTGAAGCGCGGCACGATGAAGACCATGGCGCCGGCGAGCAGGAAGAGGCTCCGTTGGGCAACGACGTAGAGCCGTGCGCGTTGCTCTTGCACGTCGACGACCGCTTCCGTCGCGCGCGCTGACGTCCGTGCCAGCTCGTCCATCAGATCCTGCGCCCGGGGCACGCTCATCTGGATTTCTTTGAAGCCATCCAGGAGGTCGGCGAACGTTCCGACGAGACGGTTTTGTTCGGCGCTGGCTTGTGCCAGCCCCGCGGCAGCCTGATGCTGAATGCGAATGTAGCTGACGGCGGACAATGCCGACACCAAGACCGTGAGCAACAATGCCGTCGGCGAGAGCCACGCCAGGTAGATCGAAATGAACACGAGCTGAACGGCCGACTGCAGGCCGATCATCACGATGGGCCCGGACTGGGACAGCACCAGCATGTCGCGCGCGATTACACCGTAGAGGCGCGAGCGCTCCATGGATTCGATGCTGCGCAAGCCTGCTTGCCGCAACTTGTCTGACAGCCGGACCCGCAGCCGGTCGAGCAAGGCTTCGACCTCGCGTCCGGCCACGATCAGGAGAAACCGCTGTGCAATGACGTAGCCCACCAGCGCCACCAGAAACATGATCAGGTGGCGATGGTTCCATCCCGCATCGCTGCTGCGCTGCCCAGCCGCGTTGATCGTGGCCAGCAGACACGCGCTACCGATGCCGCCGACCACGGCCGCGAGCCCGACCCGAACCAACGAGAGCCCTGACTCTCGCCGCAACAGGGCGAAGAAGCTCATCGACGCCCCGCTGCTCGCGTGACTACTCGGCGATTGCCGGCGTCCGCGGCTGGGAGACCAAGAGCGCGATCAACACCACCGGTGGGCTGACCAGCAGGGAAAGTACGAAGAAGCCCCAGAATCCGATCACACGATCGCGTCCGAGATAGGCGACGAGCGCAGAGAGAACGAGCCAAAGCAACACTAGGATCATGACTGACCTCGCTGTAGAAGGGCCGCGAATGCTCGGGATCCTTCAGGAACCCGTTGCCCGGCCACCGCGTAGCGGCCCATGCATCACGACCAGTTGTGAATCCACTGTGACAACCGTCGAACCGGGTACCGATCAATTCGGTACCGGAGAATTTGAAGGCGCTCTCATGAGGACTGTAACAAAGCTGGCCCGAGAGACGCCCGAAGCCGGACAAGTCATCGCGAATCTTCATCGCGCGCCTCCGACACGTCGTGGAGCCGTCCGTCACGCATGACCAGGTGTCGCTCGGCGACATCGAAGTAACGCTCATCGTGCGTGACCACGACCACGGTCTTGCCCGCTGCCTTGAGCTGGTCCAGGATCTCGCGATAGAAGCGGCGCCGGAAGGCCGGCTCCTGATGGACCGCCCACTCGTCGAAGACATAGATCGGCTTGTCCTCGAGCAAGCTGAGAATCAACGCCAGGCGTTTGCGCTGGCCGCTCGACAGGGCCAAGGTCTCGAAGGTCAGCCTTTCGGCGCTCCTGCCCTCAGCCGCAGCGGTCTCGGCGACATCGCTCTCAGCCGGGCCCGCCTCGACGCCTGTCTTCGAGGCAAGCTCCATGTCATCGAGCAATGCATCGAGTCGTGTGCGATCGACATTCGCAAGCCCGTAGAGCTTTCGGAACAGATGATTGTCGGTAAAGATGACTGAGAAGAGGCTGCGGTAGCGGTCGTAGGTTTCGTCGACGCCGACCTTCTCGCCATCGACCCGCAGGGTCCCGCCTTCGGGCACGTAGAGCCCGGTCAGGATGCGCAGCAGGGTCGACTTGCCGCTGCCGTTGCCGCCGGTGATCACCACAGTCTCGCCCCGACGCAAGGTCAAGTCGATCGGCCCGACCTCGAAGGTCATCTCCCCCGCCGGCGTGCGATAGCGGAACGCAACCGACTCGAGCTCGATGCGCTCGAAGACCTCACGGGCAACAAAGGTCTGCTTGTCGACGCTTTCCGCCTCACTGCTGCGGGCAGCTCTGCTGCTGGCATGGTGGGCCGCGTCGTCGAGACGGGCCTCGAGGCGGCAGATGTTCTCCGACGCCACATTGGCCAGCGAAAGCTCTGGCAAGGCGCGTAGCGCCGAAAAAATCGGACCGAGCACGAAGAGCGCGGTGGTCGTGGTCTGCAGCACCACGGCTTCGAAGGTGGGAACCAGTCTCGGCACCAGGAAGACCATCGCGCCGACCAGCAAATAGAAGTTGGCTTGTGAGGAAACGAACGTGGTCGCCAGGCTGGTTCGCGCCCGGGTCCGCTGGTCGCGCGCCGAGCCGCTGAGCAGTGCGATGTTCGCTTGCAGTGCGTTACTCCGCCCCTGGTGAAGCTTGACCGCCTCGAAGCCGGACGCCAGATCAGTGACTGCCTCGAACAGCTCATTCTCGACCGCCAACCCGCGCCGTAGCGCATCGCGCTGGCGGCGCTCCTTGCGCAGATTGATCAAGACTGCGGCGACGATGAATGGCAGCGCGAGCGCGAAGGCGATCCACGAAAGCCACGCGAGGTAGAGGCTGGCGAGGAGCACCAGCACGGCCGCCTGGCCGCCGAGAACCAGCATCAGCGAGGCCTCGGAGATGGCCCGCGTTTCTTTATCGATCGAAGCAAAGATCTCCGCGCGACCGATGCGGTCGAGCGCCAGGAGGCTGGCGCCACGAACCTTTTGCGCCAGTCGCACGCGAACGCGGTGCAGGACATGCTCGATCTCTTCCATCGCCTGGCCGATGGACCGTTCCTGGGCGACCGAATGGAGCACCAGGCCGGCGAGGAAGGCCAACAAGAGCGGCAGTGAGTGGGCACCGGTATCGACGTGGAGAGCGCCGTAGTTGACCACCACCAAGAGCATGACGGTGGCGGCGCCCGCGAGAATGGTGCCGAGGAGCAGGCGCCTGACGGGTAGTTCGGCCTCGCGGCGCAGGAAATCGAAGAGCTGCATGGTGGCGAAGGTGCCCGTCGAGCCGCTGTCGATCGGACATGGGCTCGTGGCGACTCGACCCGATTGAATCAGCCCTTCCGAAGGCCGGGTAGAGCCTTCGGAAGCGGGCCTAGGGTGCCGGCTGTCGAGGTCGAGTCAGAGCCGTCAGCGCGGTCGTGATCAGGCCGACGCGGCGGCCTTCTTCGTCGAGCGCTTGCTGGTCGAAGCGGCTTCCTGCTTCGTCTTGCCCTCTTCGAAGTGCTTGCGGAAGGCTTCCGCGGACAGGGCTGGCGAGAAGTCGATGAACGTTCCACCCGACTCGAAGTGCTGCACGAAGACGCGACCCACTGCATAGGTCGACGCACCGGAGAACACCGACATGGACGCCAAACCGACTGCCGTGCCGTAGAACGGAATTCCCTTGACCAGCGAGCCGACCAAGCCCCACGAAAGGTTGTGCGGCACGATGCCGCCGAGCAAGGCCGAGATCAGCGACTTGGCCCGATTCTCGGCGAACGACACGTCGTAGGTCGCGGAGACCTCGCTCAGCATCTTGATCTGGAGTCCGGTCACCGTCGCGATATCGATCAGCGGAATCGGAATCAGCCCACCGGCAACCGCCCAGCGGGAGTACTTGGAGACAGTGTCTAGTGCTGCGGATTCCCGATCGCTCATGCCTGTTCCTCGCTTTGGTCCGGCGCGTCCTCACGACGGCCATGTATTTGGGATGGAGTTCCTTATCTGACGGTACAACCACCGCTGGCAAAGATTGATATAAGTTTAGCAGATTCGCGGGGTTGATCGAGTTCTCAATCTGTCCAATCTAGCCCCTTTTTGCGCACAAATCCTCCCCATCATGCGAATCCTCCTGGCCACCCACGGCAGCCTCGGCGACATCAAGCCGTTCGCCTCCCTGGCCCGTGCGCTGGTCGCCGCCGGCCACGAGGTGCACGCCATCTCTTCCAATGTATACGAATCGATCTTCAAGGACACGGGTGCCTCCTTCTCTGCTGTCGGCCCACGGGCCAGCCACCAGCCTCACGAAGCGCGATCCCTGAGCCGCAAGCTTCGCCGGGCTTCGCCACGACGCCAAATCGAGTTGGTCATCGCACACCTTCAGCTTCGGGACGTCGGAACGCTCGCCGATCAGGTTCGGCAGGCCGCCACGGGCTGTGATGTCGGGGTCTGTCACGCCGCGGCCTTCGTTGCCCAACGCGTCCTTGCCGTGGCCGGCATACCCTGGGCCTCGACGTTCTTCTACCCTGGCGCGGTTCCGGCTCCTCACCAACCCCGCCTGGAGCTCCCGAACCTCGGCTGGTTCGGGAACCGCCTGGTCGCAGCAGCGATCGGCTGCTACCTCCGCCCCGTACGGCGGCGTGTCGAACACGCGCTCGACCAGCTCGAGCCGCCCGTGCAAGCCACATCGCATCGCCGTGTCGACCACAGCGTCCGCCCCCTCGGAAGTGCTTCGCCGACCCTCAATCTTCTTGCCTTTTCTCGCTATCTGGGGCCGATGAGTCACCGCTGGCCCACGCCGGCCGAGATCACGGGACCATGGCTCGATCCGCACCGCGCCTACCAGCCAGACCCGACCCTCCAGACCTTCCTCGAAAGCCAGCGCCCGCAGGTCGCCGTCAGCTTCGGATCGATGGGTGGACAGGCTGAAGAGACCGTAGGCCTCTTGCTTGCTGGACTGGCTCGCGCCGGTCTGCGAGCGGTCATCCAACGCGGCTGGGCCGGTCTGGCCCACGAAGAACCGCCCGAGGACATCCTCTTTACCGACTATGTGCCCCATTCGTACCTTTTCGGCCAGGTGCCGATCGTCGTACACCATGGCGGCGCCGGCACCACGGCTGCTGCTAGCCAGGCCGGGGCGGTCTCGGTGGTGGTTCCTCACGCTGGCGACCAAGGCGGATGGGGGCGACGCCTTCACGCCCTCGGCACGGCACCCCGCCCGATTCCGCGGCAACGCTTGACAGCCGAAGCCCTCGCCGCCGCGCTCACGGCCGCGAAGGCGGAGCCGATGGCGCAACGGGCGCGCGAGATTGCACGCAAGATGGTGGCCGAACCCGGGCCGAGCGCCGCCGTTCTCGCCCTCGAGCGCGTAGCCCACGAAAGCCCGAGGTCACCTCGCGCCCGCAGATCTTGAACCCGGACAAGACCACGGACAACGCGATCACACAGCGGCCAAGCGGCTCCGGGCGCGGCGGCTGATGGCGTAGAAGTATTTGGATTTCAGCGCTGGTGGCGCATGGCGAACCGTCCAATGAATCAGCTTCAAGCGTGCTTTCAAGCCGCGTTCGCTGGCGCGTTTCTCAGGATCGGTGAACGGAAAGAGCGGCGCCACGCACGGATCCTTGCGCAGCCGCTCGTAGATGCCCAGAACGGCCGCCTCGACTGTGACGGTGCCGCCCTCCACCCCTTCCACCAGGTTCGCGCAGGCGTCGAACACGGCCATCACGTCCGGGTCGCCAGCCGCGATCGCCCCGGGCATGGGATCGTCCTCGAGGCTCCGTAGAAAGCTCGGATCGTCGCTGGCCAGGTACTTCAAACGGGCATGGAAGGCCCGCAGGGTGCCGTACAGTGACGCCAGGGTCCATACGCGCCACCAGGCGTTCCACAGCCCATAGTCTCGGAAGGAGATGTAGGCACAGGCGACCAACCGGTCGTTCCAGGACAGGAGCCCCTGCTGCAACGCCTCGAGTCCTTGAAAGCGCTCCATCGAGAAATCGTCGGCCTCGAGCGCGCCGAGTAGGCGTGCGGCGAGCAGGTAGGTCGTCTCGGCCGTGTTGCACAAGCCCCGTGAAAACAGTGGATCCACGAAGCCGGCACTGTGGGAAAGGAGCGCCCAGCGCGGCCCCACGGTCTGCGTACTGTTGTATTGGATGCGCCCCGTACTGATCCACGGTCGGATCGGCTTGGCGTGCTCGAGCTGGCGCGCGGGAACGGCCATATCACTCAAGAAAGCGGCTAGCTCTTGCTCGGGCGGGCCCTCGGTCTTGGGATGGCGGCGTGGGTCGAGGAGCAGGCCTACGCTGACCACGCCATTGGTCGCACCCTCGTGGTTGTCAAAGGGGATGATCCACATCCAGCCACCATCGAAAACATGGTGCAAGGTGCCCTGGTGGAAGGGGCTGAGCTTCTCCGTGCGCGGCAGGCTGACGCAGGATTCGAAGGGGCGAACGTCGATCATGTGCGTGAACAACGAACGCGAATGGGTCTTCATGCTGCAAGGTTGCTCGCGGAGGCCGAGCTGCTTGGGCAAAAGGGCACCAAAGCCGCCGCCATCGACCAGGTAACGCGCACGCACTTCGAGGGCCGCTGCCGAGGAGGCCCGGGGCCCGCTGGGCGCTGGCCCACGGACGACCACTTCGTCGTCCGCCAGATCGACGGAATCGACTTGCGTGCCGTGCAAGACCCGACAGCCATAGTGCAACGCGACCTGCAGATAATAGGCATCGACATCTTGGCGGTAGAGATGCATCTCGGCATCGTCACCAAAGGTGGCGCTGGTTTGGTTCAGCTCACGAAAGTCCGCCGGCTGGCCGCGTCGTCCGTAGAGAAAGCCAAAGTTGTTCTTGATCCCGCAGGTGCCCGAGACGCGCTGCAGGCGCCGAAACGAGCTGAGGTGAAAGAGCTCGGGTACGTCATAGCGCTCGGCCAGGAGCGCCATCATCGCCGACGTCTGGGGAATGGTCGACTCACCGATCGCGAAGCGCGGATGCATCCCCTTTTCGATGATGGTGATCTGGTGGCCGTGCCGGGCCAGGATCGCGCCAAGAATCGTGCTGCCGATGCCGCTGCCCAAGATGACGACATCACAGCGTGGGTCGGACGCTTGCTGACTCATGCGGGTCTCCTCACGATGGATCGATCAGGCTGGCTGAAGGTGCCGGAGCCCATGTCGGACCTGGTGCTCGTCTGAGGTAGCCCCCGAGCAGGGTGGCCAAGGCCTCCACGTTCTCGGGAGCGAGCATGCTGATGTGGTTCCCCGCCACCCGGTGCACGGTCATGCCACCAGCCGCGAGCGCTTGCCACGGCAGCTCGGGGTGAAGCGCGTCATAGCCTTCTCGCCGCTCCTCGGCCTTGAAGAAAACGATATGGCCGGGATAGCCCAGGTGACGGTACTGCCACATTGCGCGGGTATTGCACGCGAACACCGTCAAGAAGCGCTCGAAGTCGGCCATCGATACGTCGGCCATGTCTGGATCGCGGGCACGGAGAAACGAGAGGAAGCGCGCGCGCCGCTCCGCTTCGGGCAGGGCGCGCAACGCCTCGGCGGTCATGCCGTGCGCCGATCCGGCCGATGACCCGCCCGATGCCTCCGCGCCGCGGTCACCCGCTTCCAGGTCGCCGGTATTGGGGGGTGCGCTGTCAGCGAGATAGATCAGCACCGCGGCTTCGTCGGGCAGCTCCGCTGGCATCTGACCGGGACCGGCAGTATCGATCAACGCCAACAACGCGACCGACTCCCCTTCTTCCGTCAGTCGCCGGGCCATCTCGTATGCAACCGTGCCGCCGAAGGACGAACCAGCAAGATGGTACGGCCCACGGGGCTGGAGCATCCGCATCTCTCCCAAGTAGAGCTCGGCCATCGCCTCGACCCCTTCGAGTGGCACCCGCGCGTCATCGAGCCCCGGGGCGCGGAACCCATAGACGGACCGTCCCGCCCCGAGGGCCTGGACCAGCGGTCGGTACAGGTAGACGTGGCCGCCCACCGGATGGACCAGAAACAACGGTTGCATGGCGTCCCCGGAAGCCGAAATCTGCGCCTCCGTCGGTCGGCCCGCGCGAAGGGTCACGACCGACGGCGGCAAGGCACGCGCGGCGACCGGGCCTTCCGCCAGGGCCACGATCTCCGCCACGGTCGAAGCCTGGAGGAGCACGCCTTCGGGAACCGCCGGTCCCAGGCGCCGTCGGAGCTGCTCACTCACCTGGACCGCCATCAGCGAGTCGCCACCCAGGGTGAAGAAGTCGTCGTCCACCGATGCCGGTGGATGCCCGAGGGCGTCCGCGAACACCTCGCGCACCACCCTTTCCGCGGCCGACGCTGCACACCTCTCTTCCGACGTTGCTCGCGCGACCAATCGATCTTGCGCGCCTGCACTCCCTTGCGAAGCTGGCTGAGCTGGCCCGCCTTCCGCCCGCACAGGTGCCTCCACGTTCGGCTCCGCGTGCCAGTGGCGATCACCCGCAAAGGGGTAGCCGGGGAGTCGCGCGCGGCGGCGAACCCGCGGCGGCGAACCATCCGCTCCTTCGATGACCACCGACCAATCGACGGTGGCGCCGTAGGACCACAGCGTTCCGAGCCCACGGAGCAGGCCTGCACGGTCGTTTCCCGGCCGGGCCAAGGGCGCGATGACCGCTTCCCCGCCGCCTGCCCCTTGCCGGGCCAGGCTCGCCAGCGTCCGCCCCGGACCGACCTCGAGCAAGACCGAGCGCTTCGCGGGCAGCCGTGTTGCGGGGCCCCGTGCTGTTGGCGCCTCGGCGCTCGCACCATCGAGCGCGCTTGCAAGTCCGGCGGCGAATTGCACGGGCGAGAGCATCTGCTTCACCCAGTAGTCGGGATCCGTCGCCTGTGCCGCCGTGATCATGCGGCCCGTCAGGTTGGAGGCGAAGGGAATGGTCGGCGGCGCGAGGGCGATCCCGTCGAAGGCACGGCGCAGCGCCTCGGCGGCGGGCGCCATCGCCTGGGTATGGAAGGCGTGGGAGGTTTCCAGCAGTCGGCACGCCGTGCCTGCCCAGCCGGTCTCCGCGATGGTCAAGGCCTCGGCCACCCGCACGATGGCGTCGCGCGGCCCGGCCAACACCGTACGCTCCGGCCCGTTGAACGCCGCGATCGTGCAAGACGGTTCCGCGGGCACGTGCTCCGGAGCAGATGCTTCGAGGTGTGCCAGCCGGCCCGGAGTGAGGCGGTCGGGCGCGCAGGCCACAGCCAGCATGGCCCCAGGCGGACAGGAATCCATGGCGAGGGCGCGCGTTGCCACCAGGTCGAGACCGGTTTCGAACGAGAACACGCCGGCGATGCAGGCCGCCGCCCACTCGCCGATGCTGTGGCCAACCAGGGCGTCCGGCTCGACCCCCCACTGACGCCAGAGCGCGGCGAGCCCACATTCGACAGCGAAGAGCGAGGGTTGCAGCCAGCGGGTGTGTACAAGGTCGTCTTTGCCGTCACCGTCGGGCGAAAAGAGGCGCTCGCGGAAATCGCCACCGAGACGAGGCGCCAGGTAGTCCGCCGCCTGATCGAGCACCCGCCGAAACGTTGGCTCTCGACGCACGAGATCACGCACCATGCCGGCGTGCTGCGCGCCCTGACCGGGCAGAAGGAAGACCACCCGCGGCGCGCCTTCGACCGGCGGACGACTGGATCCGCGAGACTGCGTAGCCGTACCGAGCGCGGTGAGCGCGATCACGGCGTCGGGGATCTGCTCGGCCACCACGGTCTCTCGGTATTCGAAAGCCTGGCGACCGAGCGCCAGGGTCGAAGCGACTGCCGCCAGATCCGCTTCGGGCGTCTCCCGCAGGTGCTCGGCCAAGGCGCACGCGGACCGGGCGAGTGCCTCCGGGGTACGCGCCGAGAGCGCGAGCAGGTGGGGTTGCGTCGCGGCCAGCGATGGCGAATCGAGAGGCCCTTGAGGGGACGCCTCCTCCAGCACCACGTGGACATTCGTCCCGCCCATGCCGAACGCGCTCACACCGGCCCGGCGCGGCCCGTTGGTCGCGGGCCACGGTGTCGGCGTCTTGACCACGGTCAATCGGCTGTTGTCGAGACCCAGGCGTGGGCTGGTCGTGGCACAGTCGAGACTCGGCGGCACCACACCGTGCTCGAGGGCGAGCACAGTCTTGATCAGGCTGGCGACGCCCGCGGCGGCGTCGAGATGGCCGATGGCACTCTTCACCGAGCCGATCAGCAGCGGTGAGACCTCGTCCTGGGTGGCGTCGTCGGCCGAGTGGTCGAAGACCCGCCGCAAGGCCGCGACTTCGATCGGATCGCCGAGGGGTGTACCAGTGCCGTGGGCTTCGATGACGCCGACGCTCGAGGGCGCCACCTCGGCCACCTCCAGGGCTTCCTGGATCACCCGTGCCTGGCCATCCGTGCTCGGCGCCGCGAATCCCACCTTGGCAGCACCGTCGTTGTTCATCGCCCATCCTCGGATCCACGCCCGTGTCGGCAGCCCGCTCGACCCAATGGTTCCCTGGGCTTCTTCTTGGCGTGCGAGAACCACCACACCGACACCATCTCCCGGTACCGTGCCGTCGGCATCCTCGGCAAAGGCCCGGCAATGACCATCCGCGGCCAAGATGCCGCCAACCGCATGGTGATAGCCGCGACCGTGCGGCACCTGGAGGCGCACCCCGCCGGCGATTGCCAAGTCGCACTCCCAGGCTTGCAGGCTCTGGCAAGCGAGATGGACCGCCGCTAGCGAGGTCGAGCAGGCTGTGCTGACCGTCAGGCTGGGGCCGCGGAGATCGAGCTTGTGCGAAACCCGGGTCGCCAAGAAGTCGCGGTCGTTGGCAATCAGCAGCGGGTGCACACCGACCGTCTCACGCAGGCGATCATCCGGCAAAAGGTTGCGCAGCAGGTAGCTGCTCAAACCCGTACCGGCGAACACGCCGACGCGTCCGTCGAAACGCGCAGGGTCGATGGCCGCATCCTCGAGCCCGTGCCACGCGCACTCCAAGAACAGCCGATGTTGCGGATCGAGGATCTCGGCCTCCCGTGGGGTGAAGCCAAAGAAGGCGGCGTCGAAGCGGTCAAATCCGTCGATCACCGTGGTCGCGGCCACGTACGACGGATCGCCCACGGAAGGTGCGGCGCCGTTGCTCGGCGCCACAATTCCACGCTCGCCCGCGTGCAGAAGCTGCCAGAACTGCTCGGCATTCGGCGCACCGGGGAAGCGGCACGCCAGCCCGACGATGGCGATGGGATCCATGTCCTTTAGTCCCGCTCCCGGGGACGACCAGCGCCTCGACGACGGGCCCCGCCCGACGCCGCCTGCCGACGTCGGCGGGCCGCCTCGCTGGCCTGATCGAGGCTGGCCTGATCGAGGCTGGCTTGCCCGGGTGGCTGCGGATTCGGTTCCTCAGACCCCTGCTCGCGGAGATGATCGGCCAGCGCGCGAACCGTCGGATGGTTGAAGAGCTCGATGACCGGGAACGACAGCCCACGCTGCTCAGCCAAGGCCGCATGAACCTGAAGCGCCAGCCACGAGTTGCCGCCGAGGTCGAAGACCCGGTCGTCGATACCGACTCGTTCGAGGCCGAGAAAGCGCTGCCAGGCGGCGGCAAGGGCGAGCTCGAGATCGTCGCGCGGCGCGACATAGGCCTGGCGCAGTCGTGGACGAACGGTCTCGGGCGCTGGCAAGGCACCCCGGTCGAGCTTGCCGTTCACGGTGAGCGGTAGCCGGTCGAGCGGAATCAACAAGTCCGGCACCATGAAGGCAGGCAGATGCTCGGCAAGATGCGCCCGCAGCGCGGCGGGATCGTCGACCTGGTCCACGGCCATTGCTTCTCCACTCAGACCCGTAGCGCTCGGAGCCGAGGTGCTCGCCTTCGCGGCACGCGGCGCCACCCAATAGCCGACCAGTCGATCTTCTCCGGTGGCATCCGGGGTCACCGTCACGGCGCACGCGTCGACCGCGGGGTGGCGCGCCGCCGTTCGTTCGATTTCCTCGATCTCGATCCGGTGGCCCCGGACCTTGACCTGGCCGTCGCCACGGCCGACGAATACCAGACACCCGGAAGGCAAGCTGCCGGTCGAAAGCCGACGCGCCTGATCGCCCGTGCGATAGAGCCGCTCCCCCGGGACAGTTGACCAGGGGTCGGGCACAAATCGCTCGGCCGTCCGCGCCGGCTGCCCGAGGTACCCGCGGGCCAGCCCAGGGCCGGCCAGATAGAGCTCACCCAGGGCATCCAGTGGCACGGGCCGCAAACCAGCATCGAGCAGATAGGCCCGTGCGCCAGGGATCGGCCGTCCGATCGGCACGGTGGCGCCCGGAAGGGAGTTCGGATCATCGAGACGTAGGCGGCGGGAGATCTCGCCGAGCGACTGCTCGTAGACGATACAGCCCACCGTCGCCTCGGTCGGGCCGTATTCGTTGACCAGCCGCGCGGTTGGCCACCGCTCCGCGAGCTTCGCCAGGTGCTCGGCGTGGAG